>JBEKCX010000645.1:0-5351 GCA_050014655.1 Occallatibacter sp.
CCATATTTTAAGGCGCGGCGCAAAGCGAAACTGAGAGGCTAGGTTTTGCCCAGCAAGGAAAATGCACGGTTTTACACAAGTCCTTTGATTTCCTATACTTCACTTGAAAGCCTCTGTGCGCCTCCCGTATCACCGGCACATTCAGAACGGCTCTAAGCAGCAACCAGACAACTATGTTTGAACAAACTTTCAAAAATATCGACGATGTCCTCTGGAAAGAAGCTGGATGTTCCAGCGAACTGGACTACACCGAGCAGGCCTCCTGGCTGCTCTTTCTTAAATATCTGGACGATCTTGAGCAAGACAAGAGCACTGAGGCTGCGCTGGACGGGAAGAAATATACCCACATCCTCGATGCGCCTTATAGGTGGGAGAGTTGGGCAGCGCCCAAGGGCAAGGACGGCAAGCTCGACCACAACAAAGCCTTGACCGGTGACGACCTCCGCGATTTCGTAGACCGGAAGCTCTTTCCCTACCTGCACGGCTTCAAGCAGAAGGCGAGCGGCCCCAACACCATTGAATACAAGATTGGGGAGATATTCGGCGAGATCAAGAACAAGATTCAGAGCGGCTACAACCTACGCGAGATCATCGACCAGATAGATGAACTGCGCTTCCGCTCCCAGACCGAGAAGCACGAACTGTCGCACCTCTACGAAGCCAAGATCAAGAACATGGGCAACGCCGGACGCAACGGCGGCGAGTATTACACCCCGCGCCCGCTCATCCGCGCCATCGTTCAAGTCGTGAAACCCAAGATCGGCGAGCGCATCTATGATGGCGCGGTCGGCTCGGCGGGGTTCCTCTGCGAATCGTTCGATTACCTCACTGCAAAACCGGGCCTGACGACAAAGGACGCGAAGACGCTTCAGGAGCGCACCTTTTACGGCAAGGAGAAGAAGTCCCTCGCCTATGTCATCGCGATCATGAACATGATCCTGCACGGCATCGACGCGCCCAACATCATCCACACCAACACGCTCACCGAAAATCTCGCCGACGTACAGGAAAAGGATCGCTACGACATTGTGATGGCAAATCCGCCCTTCGGCGGGAAGGAACGCAAAGAGGTGCAGCAGAACTTCCCCATCCGCACTGGCGAGACTGCGTTCCTCTTCCTTCAGCACTTCATCAAGATGCTCAAGGCTGGCGGGCGTGGCGGCGTAGTCATCAAGAACACCTTCCTGTCGAATACCGATAATGCTGCTCTCAATCTACGCAAGCTCTTGCTGGACAACTGCAATCTTCACACCATATTGGACTGTCCCAGTGGCACGTTTCAGGGCGCAGGCGTGAAAACCGTAGTGCTGTTTTTCGAGAAAGGTGCGCCGACAAGGAAGATCTGGTACTACCAGCTCGACCCAGGCCGCAATCTCGGAAAGACCAATCCGCTCAATGACTACGATCTCGCTGAATTTGTGAAATTGCAAGAGACCTTCGCCGACTCGCCGAAGTCGTGGAGCGCGGATGCCAAGAGCATCGACAAGACGACCTTCGATCTCTCCGTGAAGAACCCGAATACCCCTCCTTCCCCTCCGCGTCGTCGCCCAAATGAAATCATGGCGGATATTGCGATTTGCGATGTTGGGGACGAAGAGAGAACATTCGCAGATGACTTAAGAGGTGTTTTCACTGCGAAGGATACAACATGGAAGAGGAAGAGGTTGGTAGAGGTGTGTACGACCTTCGACGATGGTGATTGGATTGAGAGTAAAGATCAAGCTGAAGATGGTATTCGTCTGGTTCAAACCGGAAACGTTGGCATTGGCGTTTTTAAGGATCGAGCAGAGAAGGGACGCTTCATTTCTGAGGCTACATATCAGAGGTTAAACTGCACAGAAATAGTCCCAGGTGACTGCCTAATCTCTCGATTGCCTGATCCTGTCGGTCGCGCATGTATTATTCCTGATACCGGCCAAAAAATGATCACTGCAGTCGACTGCACCATCGTTCGATTTGATACCAAACAGATCTTGCCAGAATTCTTCAATTACTATGCACAATCACCGCAGTATTTTGCTGAGGTTAACGCTGAAACTACCGGAGCGACCAGAAGCCGTATAAGCCGGAGCAAGCTGGGAGAAATCGAAATTCCATTCCCTTCTCTATCGGAGCAAAATCGTATAATCGCCGAACTCGATGCTCTTTTATCACGGACCCAACGCTTTGAATCCGTTTATCAGGAAAAGATCGCTTCGCTGGTCGAGTTGAGAAAATCACTACTGGATCAAGCGTTTACTGAAGAACTCTAACTAACGCCCATGAACGAAGCAGAAACCAGAGCCGAATATATCGATCCCGCGTTGAAGGCGGCGGGATGGGGCACCATCGAAGGTAGCCGTATTCGGCGCGAGTATCCGATTACGCTTGGTCGCATCGAAAGCCAGGGACGGCGTGGAAAACCGTTGACGGCGGACTATGTGCTTGAGTATCGGAACACCAAACTCGCTGTCGTCGAGGCCAAGGCGTGGGACGAAGCGATGACCGAGGGCGTGGCGCAGGCTAAGAACTACGCCGGAAAGTTGGAAATTCGCTATACCTACTCCACCAATGGCCAGGGCATCTACGGCATCGACATGGAGACCGGCAATGAAGGCGAGACGCCGAGCTATCCGACGCCTGACGGACTGTGGAAGATGACCTTCGCCAAGGCGAACGCGTGGCGCGACCGCTTTGCCGCCGTGCCCACGCCAGACAAGAGCGGTACATGGCTGATTCGCTTCTACCAAGAGATTTCGGTCAATCGCGTGCTAGAGGCTATTGCCGACGGCAAGGATCGCGTGCTCCTGACGCTGGCAACCGGAACTGGAAAGACCTCCATTGCCTTCCAGATCGCATGGAAGCTTTTCAACGCGCGATGGAACCTGACCGACTGGAAGAGCGGAGCGGAACCCACACGCCGCCCGCGCATCCTCTTCCTCGCCGACCGCAACAACCTCGCAGACCAAGCCTTCAACGACTTCACGTCATTCACGGCGTTCCCTGACGACGCACTGGTCCGAATCAAGCCGGAGGACATTCGCAAGAAGGGCAAAGTTCCGAAGAATGCCAGCCTGTTCTTCACCATCTTCCAGACCTTCATGAGCGGCCCGCCGAAGGACGGTAAGCCATCGCCGTATTTCGGCGAGTATCCGCCCGATTTCTTCGACTTCATCGTGATCGACGAGTGCCATCGTGGGGGCGCGAACGACGAAAGCAATTGGCGTGGCATTATGGATTATTTTGCTCCCGCCGTACAGCTTGGATTGACCGCGACGCCGAAGCGCCAAGAGAACGCGGACACCTACGCCTATTTCGGTGAGCCGGTCTACATCTACTCGCTCAAAGAGGGGATCAATGACGGCTTCCTGACGCCGTTCCGCCTCAAGCAGATTTCAACGACGCTCGACGAGTATGTCTACACGCCGGATGACAAAGTGGTGGAGGGAGAAGTTGAAACCGGAAAGCGCTATACAGAAACCGACTTCAACAAGATCATCGAGATTAAAGAACGCGAAGCGCACCGCGTAAAGATGTTCATGGAGCAGATCGACCAGAAGGAAAAGACGCTTGTCTTCTGCGCTACGCAGGATCATGCGCTGGCTGTGCGCGATCTCATCAACCAGATGAAGACGGGCGCAGACCCGAATTATTGTCAGCGGGTCACCGCGAATGACGGCGAACTTGGAAACCAACACCTCCGTGACTTCCAGGACAACGAAAAAACCATTCCGACGATTCTGACCACCTCTCAGAAGCTCTCGACCGGCGTGGATGCCCGTAACATTCGCAATATCGTTTTGATGCGCCCGATCAACTCAATCATTGAGTTCAAACAAATCATCGGTCGCGGCACACGCCTCTACGATGGCAAGGACTACTTCACCATCTACGACTTCGTGAAGGCATATACCCATTTCAGCGATCCGGAATGGGACGGCGAGCCGTTGGAACCGGAACCATGCGAGAAGTGCGGCTCCTACCCCTGCCAATGCATAAAGCCAACCCCGGAACCGTGTCCGGTGTGCGGGAAAGAACCGTGTGAATGCCCGAAAGAGCCCTGTGAGGTTTGCGGTCAGCGCCCATGCGTGTGCCAGAGGAAGAAAAAGGCGAAGGTGAAGCTTGCCGACGGCAAAGATCGTGCCATCCAGCACATGGTATGCACCACGTTCTGGCACCCGGACGGCACTCCCATGTCAGCGCAGCAGTTTATGGAATTATTGTTTGGACGGCTGCCGGAGTTCTTCAAAGACGAAGCCGAACTACGCGCATTATGGAGCGCCCCTGATACGAGAAAGCTGCTCCTGAATGGACTAGCAGAGAAAGGTTTCGGACACGACCAACTGGCAGAAATGCAGAAGATCATCGACGCCGAGAAGAGCGACCTCTTCGACGTGCTCGCGTACGTTGCGTATGCTCTGCCGACGCTCACGCGCGAAGAGCGCGCCAGTAGAGCAAAGGTTGCCATCAGTACGCACTTCAACAGCAAACAGCAGGCGTTTCTGGACTTCGTCTTGGCCCACTATGTGGGTGTCGGGGTGGATGAACTTGCCCAGGAGAAGTTGACTCCGTTACTCCGCCTCAAGTATTTCAACTCCATCCAAGACGCGGTTAAGGATCTTGGTATGCCTGAAGAGATAACCAAGGTGTTTGTGGGATTCCAAAAGTATCTGTACCAAGAGGCCGCGTAAGGCCGGAAGCGCGTATGGTATTCTTGCGTTTTCTTTGATGTTCCGCTGCTGCTGATCCAAGAAGGAAAACCATCACTGTAGTCGATTTTGTAAACGCGAAAGCCTCACAGGTGTAGGCGATTCCACAGAGCTCAACAGATTTCACTGATTTCAAAAGACTTGCAAGCGTAAATCTTTCAATGATTTAGAGAAAAATCTGTGACCTGTTTTGGGAGCAGAGGGTCGTCAGTTCGAATCTGACCGCCCCGACCAATCTTCGCGGACCGCTATGCTCTTGATTTTTCGATTGTTCTGGGACAGCGTTCCAGGGGGGCCATTTGTTTCCTTAACCCAATACAGAACAATCAGTCAGAATCAGCAAATCACAATCAGGGCGAACCACCGTGGTGCATCCTAGCTTTAATGAAATGGTCGAAACTGGCTAACTGTCAGCTTATATGGGGTTGCCCGTGCCTTATAGCTGTTGAAGAGGAGCTGGACGCCAAGTACGAGCAGCCAGACCCAGAGGGCAAAACGCAACTGATGGCGCGGGACGCGGGTGCTGAAGATGGTTCCGGCTATGGCTCCGGCGACGCCGCCAACAATCAGGTGCATCAGCAACTCCGGGTTGGAGGCGTGCGAGAACCAATGTGCGCCGCTGCCAATGAGCGAGACGATAAAGCCAAAGGCAATATCTGTACC
>JBEKCX010000646.1:0-2696 GCA_050014655.1 Occallatibacter sp.
CTACCACTATCCACTACTTCTATTTAAAGAAGAAGGGGTAGGCTTTGCAAAGGTCAGAGGTAAAAACAGGGGTTTCTGACGCCTGAAAAGCCGGATCGGGTTGGCGGTTTGCAAAAGAAGTCTTTTGCAAAGGCTCAGGTGAACAACCCGAGTTCTAGGTGGTGGGGTCTATTGAAGAGATTGCTAGGCAATGATGGCTTGTTATTATTATACCCATTGCTTTATACCTAACCTAGGATGTTCTTAACATTCTCATTGATTGTAATGCTAAAAATGGAATAAAGTTATGAAAATATTAATCTTCACCGATGGTACACTCCTCAAACCGGTTGCCTATAACCTTTAAGGCATATTTCGGACTTTTTGATACCGAAACACAGGGATAAACTTAAAAGTCGTCCACCAAAAGGGGTATTGCCCGGTTACATATTAAAAACATTCGAAACAAAAATGTCCACTAGTCGGCATTTGATGGACGTGGAAAAATTTGTTTGAAACCTTGTCATCAATAAGACCTCCAACAATCTCATCATTGCCAGCCAATGCCCGATCAAAGAAATATTCTACAGATTTCACCATTGCAGCCTCCCTTGTGGGAGGTTTTTTATTTTTGTTTTACATATTTACCCCGCCCTTCTGGGGGTGATAAAGTGCTGGTTTGAGAGATTTCATCTTATGACAAACTGTCGGGTAATAAAAAGAGACATTGTGACGTGTTGAACAAAACATAGGAATGTTACCCAACAAATCGCCCGATTGTGCAAAGTACATCATCTTTTGTTTGCAGAAGGATCAATTTATCATGCAGTTACTGTTCTGAGTTTGAATAGGACAAGATCTTTTCAAAATTTCCTTATTTCCTTGCCACAGAATGACATTTAGCTATGGAATTCTACAACGTAACTCTTTGTTATTCTTTCCTAGTAAATATTTGCTAATCCTGTGCATTATATTCTGTAATCTTGCCGTCCATTGGGGATATTTTACCGATGTTTCCGTTGGATTCAGTAAACCACAGGTTGCCATCTGGCCCAACAGTTATAGCTACAGGACCGGCATTACCGTCAGGGACATTATATTCGGTAATTACTCCCGTTGTTGGAGATATTTTGCCGATATCATTTACTGATTGCTGCGTAAACCACAAATTGCCATCAGGACCGAGAGCAATGGAAGTAGGGAAGCCACCTCCAATGGTGATAGAATATTCGGCAATGATCCCTGTACTAGGAACAATTTTACCGATCTTCATTCCATTGTTTTCAATAAACCACAAGGTACCATCAGGACCGGTGATAATAGCAGTTGGGTTAGCGTTGGGAGTTGGAATATTGTAGTCAGTTATGGCGCCTGTCGTTGGAGAGATTTTGCCGATGGTGCACGGGAATTCAACAAACCAAAGGTTTCCGTCGGGACCTGCTGTAATGTTACTGGAGCCAGTATCGATTGTAGGCATGGGATACGAGGTAATCTTATCTGTCTTTGGGGAAATTTTACCGATATTGTTTCCATAGGATTCGGTAAACCACAGGTTGCCATCAGCACCGACAGCGATGTCATTGGGACCAGCGGTAGCCCCTTTTGGAGTAGGAACATTGTATTCGGTGATCTTACCATTTTTGGGGGAAATTTTACCGATCTTATTTGCATCGTATTCAGTGAACCACAGATTACCGTCAGGACCGGCGGTTATGCCGCTTGGTCTGGCGTAAAATGTGGGAACATGATATTCGGTGATCTCTCCATCTTCAGGAGTGATTTTGCCGATTTTGTTTCCATTGCCCTCGATGAACCACAAGTTGCCGTCGGGACCCGTGGTTATACTAAAATAGTCGTTATCTAGGGGATCAGGTATTCCACCTGATGTGATAGGATATACAGTTTGTGTGGTTATCATGTTTTGAGATTTACGATTACAAGACATGATCATTGATGAGACTAATATTATTAATACTAAAAATATAGTTGCTTTCTTATTCATCTTAATCCATTGCACAATTCCGACCTATCCACAACGTTTCTAAAAACCATCTAATTATATATACGAAATAATCAAAAGAACTTTGCAATGATTCTTTGAACAATACATATCTGCAGGAATTTAACTGACCCTAACTTTGTTATCGGATCAGTTAAATTCCTGATATTATTTTTCAAGGATTCGTGTCGATCGTGAATCCTGAATCGGAGTTGGGGATGGAGGTAGGCCAAGCCCATGGCACACCGGTAGAAGTTCCATCCGATGTTACAATGAATTCTCTATAATTAGCATAATATAATGGCAGGTTACCATTCGGTCCTAGGGCTGCACAACCCCGAAAAGTTCCTGACGTGTTGGGTGCATCCATACCATCCACATCTTCCCAAATATATTCGGCACTAGTGTTATCATAATCTGGAGTCCAAAAGGGTACTGAGGTGTATTGTCCATTACTTAAATCTGCGAAGAAAGCTGTTGAAACTGTGCCTCCATAGGTTACGTTAACGTTCTATCACTTGGAGGGTATATTTTGATATGAAGAAACTTTTATCGATTATTTTTTCTATTGCTATTATGTCGTTTATAATTACTGCCTGTAATTCTGGTGACTCTTCAACAAACACTACATCAGCAAATATTATTACAACTCTTACGGCTTTGACATCTCCTGTTGCAAGAACCGAAGCGGCTGATGACTTAGTACCGAATACTGCCG
>JBEKCX010000647.1:0-5546 GCA_050014655.1 Occallatibacter sp.
CATCTTCACCGGGACCTTCGTCACCGTCTTCTGGGACACGGCCTTCATCCACACCCACCTCCCCGCCGTCATTGCCGAACGCGACGCCATCTTCCCCGCCCTCCTCGCCAGCTTGCTCTGCCTCGTCACCGTCAGCCTGCTCACGCGCCGCCCCACCGAATCCCACCTCCGCGCCTTCGCCGAGAGCCCGTAAGCCAGCCCTCCGCTCGCATTGACGCCCCCTCGCCCCCTCTGCGAGACTCCACCCATGCCCTACCGCGGCAAGCTGGAGTTCGCCCGCGAGCGCCCCATGCGCCAGCGCAACACCCGTCTCTACCGCCTCGCCCACTGGCCCCTCTGGATCTGGGTCTTCTTCCTCGCGCCCGGCCCACTCACCTTCTCACTTTTCGCGCGCGGCTTTGGCCGGGGCAATCTGGCATGGCTCGCGCTCGTCCTCGTCGGCACCGGCATCGCCGCGCTGCGCGGCATCCTGCCCGGCTGCGAGCCCCGCCCCTACATCCTGCGCTTCGACGAGGACAAGCCCAACCCCCTCTACCGCCGCGTCTGCTACACCTTCGCCTGGAACGCGGTCCTCAGCTTCGCCCTGCTCAACCTGGCAGGCCTCATCATCGCCGCCGCCAGCGGAACCTGGTACATGAAGCAGATCTACGCCTTCGCCTACGCGCCGCTCTGCGCCGTCATCCTGCTGCTCGGCGCGCTTGGCCTGCTCCCCCGCGTCCGTCCCTCCACCCGTGGCGAAGGCACCGAGCGCCGCTACTTTTACGGCTCCGTCTGGGCGGTCGTCCTCGCGCAGGCCCTCCTCCTCGCCGTCTGGAAGACCCTGCCCGCCACGCGCGCCGCAGCTTGCGTCAAGCTCGCCGTCTTCGTTGGAACGCTCGCCCTCATGGCCCTCGCCGCAAGCCGTGGAGCTCTGCCCCGCACCCGCCCCATCGTTCCCGGCGAATCCATCCTCGCCGACTGAACAGCCGGCAGCGTCTTCATGCCAATCTCTAATTCTCCGATGGCCATCGTCGATCGGTGCTTCCATCCGCCTCGATCCGTGTTAAGCCTTTGGCTTTGCAATTGCTCCTGCCTTTACTTTTGCCCTCGACGCTCGAATCCGGTTGACAGCCTCGCCTCAAAAGCTAAGACTTGAATTGGACCCCAAAGGAAAAATATTTCACTCCTATGACGACAAAGCCCGCCGCCGCTCCCCCGACCACCAACACCCATCTCATTCGCTGGGTCGAAAAGATGGCCGAACTCACCCAGCCCAAGAGCATCCACTGGGTCACCGGCACGCAGGCCGAGTACGACCTCCTCTGCGACAAGCTGGTCGAGGCCGGGACCTTCTTCCCGCTCGACGACAAGAAGTGGCCGGGCTGTTTCTATGCCCGCTCCGCGCCCACCGACGTCGCGCGCATCGAGGAGCGTACCTTCATCTGCTCGCTCTCCAAGGACAACGCCGGCCCCACCAACAACTGGGAAGACCCTGATGTCATGCGCAAGCGGATCAAGCAGCTCTTCACCGGCAGCATGAAGGGCCGCACCATGTACGTCCTTCCCTTCTCCATGGGCCCGGTCGGCTCGCCCATGTCGCAGATCGGCGTCGAGCTGACCGACTCCGCCTATGTCGTCGTCAACATGCGCATCATGGCGCGCATCGGCGCCCCCGTCTTTGCCGAGATCGACAAGGGAATCCATCGCGTCATTCCCTGCATGCACACCGTCGGCGTGCCGCTCGAGCCCAAGCAGAAGGACGTCCCCTGGCCCTGCAACGACCTCAAGTACATCGTCCACTTCCCGGAGACGCGCGAGATCTGGTCCTACGGCTCGGGCTACGGAGGCAACGCCCTGCTGGGCAAGAAGTGCTTCGCCCTGCGCATCGCATCCAACATCGCACGCGACCAGGGCTGGATGGCCGAACACATGCTCGTCGTTGGCATCGAGACACCGCCCGACGCCAACGGCCGCACCGAGAAGACATACCTCGCCGCGGCCTTCCCCTCCTCCTGCGGCAAGACCAACCTCGCCATGCTGATTCCACCCGCCGGCTTTGAGGGCTGGAAGGTCTGGACCGTGGGCGACGACATCGCATGGATCAAGCCCGACGCCAATGGCCAGTTGCGCGCCATCAACCCCGAGGCGGGATTCTTCGGCGTCGCTCCCGGCACATCCGACAAGACCAATCCCAACGCCATGAAGACGCTGGCCCGCAACAGCATCTTCACCAACGTCGCGCTCACCGTCGGCCCCAATGGCAAGCCCGACGGCGGCATCTGGTGGGAGGGCATGACCGACACCCCGCCTGACCGCCTCATCGACTGGCGCGGCAATCCCTGGACCCCGGAGAACAAAACCCCCGCCGCCCATCCCAACGGCCGCTTCACCACACCCGCCAGCCAGTGCCCCTCCATCGACCCCGACTGGGAGAACCCCGAGGGTGTCCCCATCTCCGCGTTCCTCTTCGGAGGCCGCCGCCCCACCACCATCCCGCTCGTCTTCCAGTCCTTCAATTGGTCGGCCGGCGTCTACATCGGGGCCACCATGGGCTCCGAGACCACCGCCGCCGCGGGCGCGCCCGTGGGCAAGGTCCGCCGCGACCCCATGGCCATGCTCCCCTTCTGCGGATACAACATGGGCGACTACTTCCGCCACTGGATCAGCATGCAGCGCAACCTCAGCTACACTCCGCGCATCTTTCAGGTCAACTGGTTCCGCAAGGACGCCAGTGGCCACTTCCTCTGGCCCGGCTACGGCGAGAACATGCGTATCCTCAAGTGGATCGTCGACCGCATCCACGGCCACGCCAACGGCAAGGAGACCGCCATCGGCTGGACCCCCTTCTTCGAGGACATCAACTGGCAGGGCCTGGACATTCCCCGCGACGAGCTGCGCGAACTCTTCAACCAGCTCCAGCACATCAATCCCGACGCCTGGAAGCGCGAGGTCATGGACCACGAGGAGCTCTTCATCGCCCTCCACAACCGCCTCCCCGCCCAGATGGTCTACGAGCGCGAGCTCCTCATCTGCCGCCTCTAGCCTCGGCTCGCGGAGATGATCGGAATGGCACGCGTTTACCCGTATCGTCAGCAGGCTAATCGGAAGGGCACGGGTTTACCCGTACCGCAAGACGCCGATATATACGGAAGGGCACGCGTTCACGCGTGCCACAAACCGCTCACCCTCACCTGTTTGTCATTCTGACCCTGAGCGCAGCGAACGGGGAAGAATCCCCGTATTTTGCCTTGTTTTGCTTAAGGGCACGGGTTTACCCGTGCCGCAAGACGCCGATATATACGGAAGGGCACGCGTTCACGCGTGCCGCAAAGGCAACTTAAATTAAGATAGGGCGGGACTTCAGTCCCGCCGCAAGAGCCGCAAAATCAACGGGGCTTTAGCCCCCGAGGGAGTATCAGCCGGATGCCCCACGTCTCGCCTCTGAGACGTGGGGCCGAGGGCCTACAATACCCCCATGCCGCCGCACCTCCGCGTCAAGCCACTCAACCTCGACACCGACGACAAACTCGCCGCCTCCGTCACCCCCCGAAGACCCCAAATCCCAACCCGAAAACGGCACCCTCCTGCAGTAGCTTTATCATCGAAGGAGGCATTACCTAGTCGAATCGTGTGAGACACTACTCGGTTGTGTCGTCAACTGCTGTGTCTTCGACCTCACCTTCTGCTGCTGTGTCCTCCGTAGTAATTGCCTGTTCGGCGTCCGCAGGCGCTTGATCCCATAATGCGTAGAAAAGGCTGATATCAAAGATTGGCGCTGATCGCATCTTCTCGCGGGCGGTATTCTCGCTAAGATCAATTTCGACAAATCGCGATTGAAGCTTGCGCATGTGCGCGTAGCAACCGATATCGATTGCAAAGGCATGGTAAGTCCCGGGCTGTGATTTATGGGTGAGGGCGGTTCCTGCGCTGTGAATAATGCGGTAGTCCATCAGCCTATATAGAAGTGCACGAAGTTGATCGTCTTTCTGTAAAGCCTCTTCTGAAACCATCAGTATATTGCTCTTTTTATCGATGTATAGTTGACGTAAGACATAGACTCCCTTGATCAGAATCAATTGCTCAGCCCGCCCACAATCTTCCTTGAGATCCGCAATACGCCTTTCAAAATTGGACCTGCTGGAAAGACGCACTTCATCTTTGCCGATACGACCATCGCCATTTGGTGGCTGAGACCGATCTAACACTGTCAAAAATAGAGATAGGCAATCACGCGGCACCCCACCACCTGCTAGCACAAGCCTTTCAAAACCAGCGCCCTTGAAAAGGCTCTGAATGGCGCCCCTTTCCAATCCGGCTTGTCGTTCAAACTCGGCAAAAATCTTGCGATTTTGATTGACAGTGTGCGTAAAGTTCTCAAGAGTGAAGTCAATGTCAACTGGCAGATAATCGTTCCTCTCTTGAGCGCCCAGCGGCTGACCAGATCGTTCGGCATAGAGGGTACTGACATGCCGAAGTGTCGCCACTTTGAAAAACACTGGCAAGCCCTTACACATGCGGTGGATATAGTCCATCACCAGTGGCTGATCCTCTCGGAGTAGATGATAGAAGTCATCAATGTGTAGATATACAGATTTTATTTCTGGACGCAGGTCAAAGAATTGTCTAAGAGTCTTCTTTAGCTGCGGCAACCATTTATCAAGCTCTTCAATTTTGCTTCTGCTTTCGGAATATTTTGTTTCGACTTCCGTCTTCGCGAGAGACGATAAGTCGGACTTGAAATTAAGCGAGCTCGGTGCAACCTTCGCCTGCGCGCCGGTGCTTACAGTCGCTTTCGTTTCATCGGTGTCCGAACGCCGGACATCGGCGATCTGAGAATCCGATTGTCCTCGAAGCTTCTCCAGATTTGCTCGAAGGCGTTTCATTAGTTTTCTGGCCTTACTCTTCGGTCCCAACCAGAAATAGCCATGCACCTCCGCTTCTAAATCGCTCAGGAGCCCGTCAAGTATTTCGATCAGAACATTCGGGAACGAGTGCCGCTTGAAGTCTTCACAGTTGATAGAAACGATTTTGGTTGACGAGTCAACCTTTTCAGCAGAAGTGTGGAGCAGTAGGCTCTTTCCACAGCCACGGCGCGCAAAAATGACATGGTTTTGCCTCGAGTTCGTATCGGAGAGCGCATTACCGATATCTATGTAGGCTACTGGCCGAGCACCGCCAGCCTGAACACGGATGTTTTCATTAATAGTGGTACGTAGTCGAACCAACTGTGCGGCGTCCATCCCTAACCTCTGAGTTGAATTGATATCAAAGGAGGCGAATCCAAGCTACCATTTTCTGGCGGGTGTTCCACCCATCATTTTGTGTTCCCCATTCATCGCGGTCTCATCGCGATGGGTGGGGTCGTCTAACTCCCGCAATTGTACCCCCGGTCGGCCGGGACCCCACATCTCGCCTTTGAGATGGGGCTTCAAACCCTGCCCTCGCCCTCGCTGCCCGCTGAGTCAAGAATCGGATATGGCCCGCGTTTATGCGGGCCATATCCGCTCCGCTCTGCCGAAGGCCGGAGAGTAGGCGCAGCCGGAACGACCGATATCGCCTTCCACCAC
>JBEKCX010000648.1:0-11406 GCA_050014655.1 Occallatibacter sp.
GAGAAGCGTAACGAAGGATAGAGGTAGGCGAGAGTCTTGCCGGTCCCGGTCCCCGCCTCCACGACCAGGTGCGAGCCCTCAATGAGCGCCTTCTCAACGTATAGTGCCATCTGTAGTTGGCCTGGGCGAAACTCAAACTGGAGTCCGCTGGCGTGCGCGAGTATCCCGGTCGGTGAAAAGAACTCTCCCACGCTGGGTAGCGTGATCTGAGTCCGAGCTAGTCCGCCGTCCTGCTGCTTCATCTCTAAAATATACCACCGCCATCTTTCGGAATTACGGGACAATCTCTGGCAGAGTCCATTCAATACCGAGAAGCCGAGCACAATCGTTCCCAATGAGCCGTCAGCCCAAGTCGCCGTCAGAGGGAAGGTAGCGCGGGCGTGGACACAGAGTCGCTGCTTCTGAAGCTGATGCCAGAGGCCACGATCAGCGGACACGTCATCGACGAATCTGGCGATCCGGTGAAAGAAGCAACTATCAAACTCTATCGCGAGAACCGAGACCGGGGTGACGTGCGCATCATGCAGGTGGGCTTCGCGCAGACCAACGAGCTCGGCGAGTATGACGTCGACCATCTGCAACCGGGAACGTATTATCTGTTGGCCACGGCGACCCCATGGTATGCGATCCATCCGCAATCAGCGCAGCCAGCACGGCCAGGGCAGCCAGGGCAGCAGAACGCTGTGCAAGTGGTGGACTCGTTCGATCCCTCGCTCGACGTGGCCTACCCCACCATCTTCTATCCCGAGGCAACCGACTCCGCCAGTGCCGAGGCGATTCAGGTGCGTCCCGCAGAGCAACGCAACATCGATCTGCGGCTCTTCCCAGTGCCCGCGGTGACGGTAACCATTCCAAGACCGTCGGATAACAAGATCGTCGTCAGTGCGATCTTGCGGCAAAAGGTCTTTGGCCAGCTCGAACCGTTTCAGGGAGAACTGAGATATGCTTCACCGACGACGTACGCCATCAGCGGAGTGCCTCCGGGCGAGTATGTGTTGCAGCAGTCCGACGATGCGCCCGGAGCCATCACGCGGTCGGTTCGACTCAACCTCACGACGGGCAGCGCCAGCGCGAGTGCAAACGCCGAACAGGAGCTGGGCAACATCAAGCTGCAGTTCAAGGCGTTGGACGGCGGCAGCCTGCCAATTCATCTTCAGGTTGCTCTCATTGCAAAGGATGTGCACTCCGTTCAGTCAGCGTAGGTCAACGAGAAGGGCGAGGCGGAGGTCGACGGATTGGATCCAGGTGCGTACCTCCTTGCGGTCACTCAGGACAGCCAGTCGTATTCCGTCGGCAAGGTGGTCTCCGATGGCAAGCCATTGTCCGCCTATGATCTGCCAGTCAAAGCGGGAGCCAGCCTGTCGCTGACCGCCCTGATCGCGCCCGCCTCCGGCAGTCTGAGGGGATTCGCGCGCAAGGACGACAAGCCGGCCGCCGGTGTCCTGGTCCTGCTTCTACACATCGACCAGTCCCTCCGCAGGCAGTTCACATCCAGAGGCCAGAGTGATCTGGATGGCAGCTTCGAGCTCCGCGAAATTCCTCCCGGCAAATACATCCTGCTGGCGATCGAAGACGGATGGGATCTGGAATGGGCGAAAGAGGACGCGCTGGCCCACTACCTGCCGCTCGGCGTTCCAGTCACCATCCCCGAGAGTGGTTCCAGCTCGATCAATCTGCCCAAACCGGTGATCGTACAGCCTCGCTGATGTTCGTGAAGAATCGATGAAGACGTCCACGCTTCCCCCGTGCAGTATCCCGCAACTGAAAAAGCTCAGTTCTTCTCGATATTGGTAAACATATCCGTGAACTAGACACACCGTGTAGCTGGATCTCGCGCTGTCGAGCAGCAGAGATCCGTCGTTCCCGGAACCGTTGTTATCGGTAACATCGGGACAACGCCACGACAGTTCCTGCTAGAGTCGCCGAATCGCTCGCCGAGGAGCGATCAGTACCGGAAAGTCGGCCAGTGTCCGGGATTCCGGAATCTCACGTAGGCACCCGATTTCCGGCTGCAACGGCGTTTATCGGGAGTAATCTTGTGGTGCAGTGGCATTCGCCTTTTACTGACTGGGGATGGGACGCAGCAATGAACTATTGGCTTACAACCCACTGGCCTCGCCCGATGGGTACGCCAGCCAGCGAACCTCACGCCCATGTTTGGGTTAAACACGGACAACGGGACGTCATTAGGCGGCTGGCACCCGGGGATATGACCTTCATATATGAGTCGAAGTCGGGTCCATTACCTCTTAATCCAGATGGAAGTGCGATGCAAAAGGCTCCTGGAAGGGCTGGTATTGTTGCGCTTGTTCGCGTTACTGAGCCCGCGAGTCAACCACCAGATAGTCGCAGAAAACCGTACGACAATGGCGTGGAAATGTGGTGGCGCTATCGGGCTTTGACCGAACCTGTTAACTCCGGAGGGTTCATTCCACGGGAGGAGTTTCTCCCTCTCATCGGTTATAGGGCGAGTTGGAACCTTCACGGGTTCGGAGACAATCATTCCGGCGTGAAGCGATTGACCGTCGAGCAGTTCGCCGCCTTACGACAGATGTACGAAGCATCCGCTGATCGGGAGGATCGAAAGAGTGTTGCTAACAACACCCGCGGAGGACAATTCGGTGGCCAAGGTAGGGAAGGCGACGTGCACCGATCCCTGAAAGAGCGAATCGCTGCTGATCCGTCTGCGGTCTTGCGTGAAGAAGGTCTGGTTTTAGATCAAATGGAATTCCCCTTCAAATGCACGGGGGATCGCATTGATGTCGTTCTGCGCGACAAGGACAAGAGGTTCGTCGCCGTCGAAGTCGAGGTGGAATGCGACCGAAGCCACTTGGCGGGGGCGCTTCAGTGCATGAAATACCGTGCGATGTTGGCTTATCTGTTTAAGCGCCCACTTGAAGAGGTACGGTGCATCTTGGTAGCCCACACGATTGCGTCTGAAGTCAAAGCGCGTTGTGCTGCCTTCGAAATAGAAACGATCATGGTGGCAAGGCCGGTTGGTCCAAGAACCTGTGGGTAGAATTCCTCCCATCGGCAATGTAGCGTTTGTAAGCCCGGGTTAGGCGTTAGGGACGGGCGAATCGCGAGCCCTCAATTGTCCCGGGATGTCGGCCAGTGTACCGGGATCACATAATCGGGTCGGGGTTGGAAAATCGAACACTGCGGCGTTTCTCGTTAACGATCTTTTTAGGTTGCGCTCCACCCAACACAGAACAGCAAAGACAGTTCGCATCGCAACAGGCCAGGAAGCCGTGTTCTCAGCGGGCCAAGCCGGCGGCTCGGAGACCCTACTGGCAAAGGTTTATGTGGGCGGCTGACCTCATACGGGTCACACGAAAATTGGCCACCATTTTTTGGGTTGCGTAAATGCGCAGGAAATAATACAATTCCGGTGTTATCTCCCCTGACGCAACTGATTCACGAGACTCTCTTCAGAGTCTCGGCCCCGATTTTGTACCTTTCTGAGCTTGCATAATCGGAGACCGATTCGTGTCCAGTCTCCTTCAAGTCAACGTTGCTTTGTCACGCTGTTGGTCGCTGACCATGTATGGGCGCGGCCTAACGGAAGGACGTGACCTCGGGGTCCGTGTAGAACGGCGCATAGCGCCGCAATCCTGTCTCTAAGGTGGTTTCATCCATGAGCTATTGCTTGCTGCGCTCCTTTTTCATTCCTTTGGCTGTTTTGATGTCCGTATTGATGGCTGTTCCGGCTGGTGCTGCGCTTCCTTCTGCTGCCGGGGCGGACAACGTGCATTGCACCGATGAGGGTAAATCGGCTCCCGTTAACTCGGATGCTGCCGCCCAGGCCGCGGCTAATGAGAAGTGTCGCAGCAAGCATCACCACCGCTTTGTGCACAACGGCCCATTTGACATTGCTTCCGGGACCTACACTGGCGATACTCTCCGCGGGCCCACCGTGGTGAAGGCTGTGAATCTCAATACGATTCGATACAGCTATCAGTTCGGGAGCGCGATTACTATCAACGCCGCGCCGAATGTTTGGAGCGGGTTGACAGCGTTGGCGACGACGAATGCTGCTGCGACTCCTACAGTTCCGGCACCGGCGCCGCCTAAGCAGGGCGATTTGCAACCAGCAAACGGAGGAGGTAACGCTACGCCTAAGGTCGTTACAGGAAAGCCTGATGCGTTCGATCCTGTAAGCCAAGCGATGACGGCAGCGATGACGGTCATTAATGCCTTTAGTGGCAAGACAACGACAGACTTTACTTCGAACATGAAGACTTATGTTGGGGCGATTGCGGCCTTCAATAATGACGTAAAGACACTGCACACCGAGCAGATTACTGCGAATCAGGCTCTTGGTCTTGTGACGCAGGGTGGGTCTGCCTTGACATTGTATCTTACGTTCACCTCGGATAAGTCTGACGACCTGATAGCAGCGACCGGCAAATTGCTCGATTCCCAATCGGTTTTCACCGCCGGGACTGTGGCTGCGTGGCCGAAGCCGGCCATGATCGCCGATCTGCAGAACTCGCTTGCCACGGACGCGACCAACCTCACCAACCTTAGCGCGCAACTGACTGGCTATGCTCCTGGGGAGCTGGTTGTGCTGAAGGCTGCCGAAGCCAGCATGACCCTAAGCCTTAGCCAGTTGCAGGCTGCGGAGAAGACGTATGAAGGTACTCCCAGCCCGGATGCAACAGCGTCCAAGAAGGAGCAGGCCGTAGAGAGCGATCTCACGGCCCAGATTACTCTTGCGCAGGCCGATGAGGCGTTTCTGAATGCGCTTCCTGCGCAGTTCACCGCAGCGATTGCTCAGAATGCGACTGCTGTGACCGCCGCAGCGGCGCTTGCGCCCGGGTCTACGACGTATGCCAACTTCATGAGCGCGCAACAGGCGCTGGTCGGGTGGCAACAAAAGATGACTTCGACGAAGGCGAAGTGGGACGCTTACGTGGGCGGGACGTCTTGGGTGAACCCGTTTGCGATGTCTCGTCCGGCGGACTGCGGGTTCGCGTTTTCGAGCACGAAGGACACGGTTGTGACGCTTACGCGTGTCGATCTGACGCCGGGGCTGGTGAATCCGACCGCGCAGCCTGTGCTTTCCGTGACGGTGGAATGTACGTCGTCTTTCACGCTCTCCGCGGGTGTGGCGTTCAGCACGATTCCTGATCCCGAGTACACGCTGACGGTGACCACTCCGGCGACGGCTATGACTCCGGCGGTGAATTCGATCACGCTGGTTTCGACTTCGAAGTTTCATCCGCTGCCTCTTGCGCTGGCGAGCATGAGGCTGTGGGAGCCGAACGAATTGTTCTCGCTGTCTGCCAGCTTCGGGATTGCTGCCAACATGCGGGATCAGACTTCGGGAGGCTCCACTGCGGAGTACCTTCTCGGACCTACATTCGGTTTTTTCCGAACGTTTCTGATCACGCCCGGCGTCCACTTTGGAAGCGAGGCGAGCATCGCCGCTCCTTATACCTTGAATGGCACAGTTCCTTCTACTGTGGCTTCGGTGCCGATCCAGACCAACTACAGACCGGCGTTTGGGTTGGGCATTACTTTCACCGTTCCGAAGTAACGCAAGAGAGGATTTATATGGCACCGAAGAAGATTGTGGCGAATAAGACGGCCATTGACTCTCCGCAGAAACCGCTTTGCGCTAATGCTCCGCGTCCGGTAGCGCAAGTACATCCGACTGTTGCTGCCGATCCGATGCGGGCGTCTGCGATTATGATGACGCAGACGAAGTGGGTCAATGGGACGGTGCTGCACTATTGCTTCTTCACCAGCGGGCCGTATACCGTGCCACCGGCGCAGGCGGATGTGGTTCGAAATGCGTTTGCCACGTGGAAGGCTGTGGGTATTGGCCTGGACTTTATTGAAGTGCAAAATCTTGCGAATGCGGAGGTCCGGATTGCTTATTCGGAAGCAGAGGGACTTTCGCAATCGCAGGTGGGACGGGATATCTTGAGCGTTCCGGTCACGGAGCCGACCACCCAATATGGGTGGGACCTGACGTCTCCATATGGCCGCGGGACGGCATTGCATGAGTTAGGGCATGTGCTCGGATTGATGCATGAACACCAGAGCCCGTTCGCCGGCATTGTGTGGAACGATGATGCGGTGTATGCCTCGCTTGAAGCGGCGCCCAATAGCTGGAGCGCCAGCAAGATCTATGAAAATATTCTGCTGAAGCTTACGCCGCAGCAGGTTGACGGTTCGACGTGGGACCCGGATTCGATCATGGAGTACGAGTTTTCGGCGGGGCTGATTGTGCAACCAGTGCAATATGCAAACGGGCTTATACCGCCGGGTACGTTGTCGGGCACCGACAAGGCTTGGGCGCTGCAGTGGTACCCGGCGCTGCCGAGCACAATGTCATCGCTGGAGCTTCTGAAGCCTGCTTCCGCGAATCTGGCTGCGGGACAGCAGATGGATCTTGCCATCAAGCCCACGGCCTCGCGCAAATACACGCTCGAAGCAAAGGGAACGAAGGATAGCCTGCTCACTCTGTTTGAAGAAATTGACGGTATCCCTAGGTTTCTGGCTGGGGACGATGACAGTGGAACTGAACGGCACGCTGTGATCACGCAAAAGCTATTCAAGGGACGCAGTTATATCGCGCGGATGCGAGTGGTTTACCCGGGCCAGTCTGGAACAGCTTCTCTTCTGTTGTCATAAGGCTGGTATGGATCCAACTGCGAATGTTCAATTCGCCGCAAGAGGAAGCATCACCTCTCATTTCGGGAAATGTCCGCCACCCACCGATGTTTCCGGGTTGAGCCTTTTAAACCACAGAAATAGTCCTGATAAGTCGGCATGGCGACTGGAATCTCATGACGGAGCCCGGGATCGAAGATCGCCGTCGCAATCGGCGTTTCCCGGTACGAATTCGTGATCCTCGCGGTCAGTTCCCGGGTAGCCGACGACTCGGTAACAAACGGTTGGATAGTCCACGGTGATCCCAGGTCTCAAATCGAGGCCTGGGGGGCCCATTTCGTGACGTGACACTGAGATTTGGGCAACACGCCGCTATTTCCAGACCTCTTCAAGCTCTATTGCATGAACCCGGTTGAGTCCTTTGAATGACCTACCTGCTGCGATCACCTGACAGCCCTTCATCTCTTTCTTCTGAAGGAGATCAACGAACGGTTCGAGAATGAAATTCTCTTTGTCGGCAATTGCGGCGCGATCTTCCAGATTTGCCGGGAAGTCTAACATTAAGAATCCCGGATAAAGGCTGTCCGGCGACTGTGCCAGCGATAACAAAGCATATTGGTATGCGAATAGGAAATAGAGCCTCTGGGTGCCTCCAAGTTTGGTTTCCCATCCGCTTTCGCCAAGTTTGAATTTGAAGGACCGCTCCGCGAGACGAACTGAGACCTGGCTTCCTAGCCACGAATTTGGATTCAGCTGTTTGATGCGGTTCAGATATGTGTTGATTCCGTCTCGAAGATGGTCGGCCAGCGTCTCAAAATCTACCTCATTTGTTCTTGTCTCCACTGTGTTCTCTATTGCGGATATCTCTTCTTTGACCTTTTGAATCTCTCCCGCAAGGCTTTCTCTATGGCTGAGAACGCTTCTGATGCGTGCCAGTTGTCGGGCCTTCTCCTGAATTCTCCCGTAATTAGCATCGAGTACGAAGAGCTCAGGCGGCAGCACGGCCGCTGCAGCTTGGCGTATGGGGCGTAACAGCGCCTTAAGCTCCGCAATTGAGTTCGTCAGTTCGCGCTGCTGAAGCTGCCTCTTATTGAGGTCGCGCTCCAGTTCATCGATGAGTTCTTTAGTCTCTTCCAATTCGCTTTGGACCTGTTCAGTCTCAAACTCAATCCGTTTAGATGTGCCTGCGGACGCGTCGGCGGCGGGGAGATTCTTCTTGCAGACGTAGCATGCGTGGTCCTCCGTCCTCTTCTCCAATTCCTGGTCGCACGCGGGACAGTGAGTTACGCGAAGATCGGCGAGGACATAGCTGGCCTCTTGCGCTCTGCTTAGCTTTGCTGATTCTTCCGTAAGAAGCTGGCGGACGGTCTTCATTTCGGAGAGTCGCTCTGACGTGTGTCGAATGGCAGCACCAAGCTCCTCATGCTGCGCCTCTGATTGCATAAGGCGTTCCGATATGGCCTCCACATCGGGAACGGGCTCCTTCGCCGCGCCAAGCTTCTGCTCGGCGGTTGCTCGCAGATCGCTCAACACCACGGCCCGTTTGTCTGCGATCCCGCTCTCTTCTTCCTTCAGTTTTTGCTCTGCGACGCCGATCGATTCTGGTGTAAGGGCCACCCCGAGTTCGTCTGCACCGACCAGATCCCGCGATATCTGGTCAAGCATACTCATGAAGTGCTCGCGCTTCGCCTGGAGCTCCCAAAGCCGCTTGTTCTTCTCTACTAAATCTCCGTAATCTGACGAAAACAACTGCCCCGCCACTCCAAGGAGCTGCATCAACGCCGCGTGCTGCTCAACCGGTGGCTGCCGGTCGGCTAGATCCGACCAGAAATGTTCGCGCCGATACATATGCCGGAATAGGACCCGCCATGAGAGCTCCGGCCATTTTCGTGAGCCGTAGGGGTTTCCCTGTGGATAGTTCAGGATGGGAATGTTGAGGCGTTCCATCAACATGTGGCAGTAGTCCTTTACGGATTGGGCCTCCCCGTTAACATAAACCTTCCCAAGTGAGCCGGGCTCCGTCCAGCGGCGCTCAACTAGTAGTTCATCATCATTGATCTTGAGTACCGCTGAGGCGGATTCAAATTTACTGAAAAGAATGTTATCCGGGTCCGCCCGCTCCTCGGGCGTGACCTCGTCGCCGAATAGGTAATCGATTGTTTCAAACCACTTGGTCTTCCCGGTGTTCCCGTCCCCAACGAGGACGTTAACGCCCAGCTCGAACTTGAGGGTGTCTTCGGTCTGGTCCGGGCGCTTTCGCGAAACCGAATCGATTGAGAGCCTTTGTGCGCCCATCAGGTTATAACCTCCCCTCGGGTTTTGTCCGCGACCTCTTTGGCAAACACCTGGTAAATGAGTTTTTTGAGGACCGATCCGCTTTTCGTGCCTAATTCTTGCTTCACGACTTTCATTTGGTTGGCGAGCGGCTTGAATGCATCTTTCTCCTTCAGAGAGTCGGCAAGTCGCCTGCCTTGTGGAGTTAGTTCAAATTGAAATGCCGACCCGGTTTTCGTCACCTCCAAAAGGCCCGTCCCCTCAAGGTAGGCGAGAACGTGATAGTAGCGCTTGTCCCATGGCCCGTAGTGATGTCTGACCATACTCGACTCGATGACTCCTGGGGCCGCGGTATCGTCCCTACGGAGGTGGGCGCTCACCCGGCTAAAGAACTGCGGGTACCGAACGAAAAAATCGAGCTTCGCCATCTTGGTTAAGCCGTCAATCCTGTCTTTCGTTCCGCAGAGACGGAAGAGGAGGAGAAGGCGTGCTGCGTGGAACTCCAGAATATCGTCAGCGGCGATCGACATCGCCGCAGGATATGAGCCGAGATTTCTGACAGACTTCATGCTGACACCCTGAGGAAACGATGCCCACAACGGTCAGTTACGTCGTACATACATCCCTGAAGAAAGGCCAGCCCTAGCTTCTTGGCAGACGGTTGGGATGAATAGATGTCGTCGAGCTTGCCGAGGCACCGCGCGTGGAAGGCTGGGCCGTCGTCCAATATATCTCCTGAGTCAAGGCGAGCGCGAAGTGAATTCAGGCTCGCGACGACTTCCCCTCGGACGAGCTTGTAGTCGGAGGGCGAGGAATATGGATCAACAAGAACGCGCTGGCGGTATAGCCATCGGGTCTCCCGTGCGGAATCAACTGCATCGGGGGGAAGTTTGGCAGCTTTCATTTTGTTAGCCAGTCTGGTGCCGCTAATGCTAGCTGGGTGCGCTAGGGCTTCGGCTGTCCTGGTGATCCAGCTCAGAACCTCTGGTCTCTTAAGCTTCTTGGCCTCTGCCGATGGCGTAAGCCCGGCGTCGTAGGCCAGCCTGACTAGCTTCCGATAGAGCTCGGTAATCTGATCGATCACCAGCCCTCCGCCGATACGTTCAAGCTCTCTCGTCAGGGCCACGATGTTTCGCGGCTCCACAGATTCTACCCCCTGGACCACTTCCCAATGAGTGCGGCTGACCCAGAAGCTGCACCCTTCGCCGTTTGGCGATTTGAATCCGCCGAGTTTCTTCTCAATCTGAAGGGCTAGGCCATCGAGGAGCGCTCTCGCTCCGGTTCTCTCTGGTGAGTTGATTAGCAGGGTAAGCGATTTGAGCTCTTCCATCACATCGCGGGAAGTCGCGATCCGGAACCAGCAAGGCTCGGAGCAACAGTGATGAGCGAGGGAGCGCTCAAAGATCGAGGTCCCGTCTTTTTTCTTGCTCGCGCTGTCTTGTAGGCACAATCTCGCGATAGACCACAATTGGTTGGGTTCTTCTGATTTGACCTGGACGAACTCAACTTCTTCCCCCTGCCGCCTTTGCCAAATGAGCGTTATGTCATCGTGGGTTTCGCACCATATCTCCTTCAGCTGTTCGTCCGACATCATGCGGATGCAGTAGCTGGCGGCCACGTGGTCCTGAAGGTTGAAGCCCTTCCGTGCAGGCGTGCCGCCCACCGTCTGAATTGCAATCGAGCGTATGGAGGGTGTCCGAGGTTTGTTGCTCATCGGTTCCCAATGCTCCCGCTGGCGGTGTCTTCCCAGTCCAAGTCAGGAATAGCGCTGACAGATGCCGAGAGTTGGAGGGAATTGTCTCCAATGGTAGCGTCAGGCACAAGGAAGGAGTGGAACTGCTGGTCACACTGCATCTTACCGTTCTCCCGAAAATGCAAAACGTGCACCAACGTCAAGCCCAGGTGAATCCGATTCTCATTAGACCGTACCACGTTCGGGCGGTCAACCGCTGGCGAGCCCGTTGCCGAGATTTGTGCCGAATCTGTATTGAGGTATCTTTGCGGCTCCTGGTTCGTCGTCGATCCGAAAACAATGGCCCGCGCGGGTCAGTCCCCGCAAGTCGGCCAGTGTCTCCTGAAGTTTCCGCCAGAAATCAAGACTGGATTTCAGTTGAAGCCAACAGCCCGATGCACTCAATGAGTGCCCAGACGATTCGCAACGACCGAATTTACCATCGGAAATCCCGCCGCCGCCGTATGGCCACGCTCAGCTAGCGGCCTCGCTGAACGCGATCCTGGCGGAGCGCAAGCTGACGCAGACTGAGGCGGCGCAGGTGCTGCGCGCGGTATGGTTCATGGAAGGTGCATCCATCTTCTCCTGACGTGACGCTGGCTGAACTTCAGCTTCGCAAAAGTACGCGTTTCGTTACGAGTGCAAATCCTTCGTAAAAGAGCGGTAAGCTAGGATACGATGCGTTTCCTCCACACTTCCGACTGGCAAATCGGAAAGCCCTTTGGCTTCGTCGATGATGAAACCTTGGCCGTTCTTCGCGCGGAGCGCTTAGAGGT
>JBEKCX010000649.1:0-9761 GCA_050014655.1 Occallatibacter sp.
GCGCTATCCTTACACAACTCTTCCACACTTTCACAATCTTGGGAGGAGTCAGGAAGTGCTTCTGCATGTCCGAACATCACACCATCCTCGGTGGCAAAGTTCACGTCTACAGGCGTCCGAACAGTTCTAGCTGGCAATGCGCAAGCTATCTAGCCGGAAAGAATCGGCGCACAACTACCAAAGAAGACAGTCTCTCGAAGGCAAAGGAGTTCGCAGAGGACTGGTACTTGCAGTTGCGCGGCAAGCTCCGCGACGGTGAGTTGAAAAGCGGCAAACTGTTCCGCGAAGCTGCGAAGTTATACCTGCGCGAGTTCGACATCATGACGCAGGGACAGCGCAGCCCGACCTATGCGCGCGGACAGCACGCGCGTACCAACGGTCATCTCGTCCCGTTCTTCGGCAGCATGGTCCTTCCTGAGATCACGGCTGGCAAGGTCAATGAATATCGCATCCATCGCCTTGAAGAAAGCAACGCTATGCGCGGCAAACCGCCAGCGCATAACACCACGCACCAGGAAATCGTCACGTTGCGCCAGATTTTCAAAACGGCTCTGCGGCACGGATGGATCGATCATCTACCGGACTTGTCAGCGCCATATCGGGCGTCGGCCAAGATTTCTCATCGAGCATGGTTCTCACCGGAAGAGTACAAGCAGCTTTACGAGGCAACGCGGAAACGTGCGCATCATCCCAAGCAGCCCCGTTTTCGTTGGGAGGCGGAACAACTTCACGATTATGTTCTGTTCTCCGCCAATACCGGACTTCGCCCCGACGAGGCGAGGCGTCTACAGTTCCGCGATGTCACCGTTATTGAGGACGAGGGTAGCGGCCAAACCATCCTTGTGATCGAAGTGCGGGGAAAGCGAGGCGTTGGCTATTGCAAGAGTACAGCGGGTGCCGTGCATCCGTTCGAGCGGCTGAAGGCGCGTCTGCGTCCAGATGGAGGGCCGGGAAGAGGAGGCAGCCGTACCGCATCAATCGCTAACGGCGAGTGGCATGAGCCAGGACTCACCGATCTTCTGTTTCCGAAATGGCCACGCGATTTATTCAATGCAATTCTTGAGGAAGAGAAGCTTCGCACTGACCGCGACGGTAGGCCGCGAACGGCGTATAGCCTGCGCCATACCTACATTTGCCTGCGCCTGCTTGAAGGTGCCGACATTTATCAGATCGCCAAAAACTGCCGGACAAGCGTGGAGATGATTGAGAAGTATTATGCGGCGCATTTGAAGACACAGCTCGATGCCTCTGCTATCAATATCATGAGGCCACGTCCCAAGAAAAAGACAGTTTCTAAGAAAGGCCCTGCCAGAGTGGAGACCGTCCGCTTGGCTGAGGAAGCCTAGATCAGCACTACTTGCATTATGACGGACAATCCGCAGACCGCAAGGCCGTGTGGGTTCAATTCCCTCCGCCCGAACCACAACCGCTTCCTCAGGGGGCCAGGATGGAACCATCCTGGCGTGTTTTTGGGGCCGGAACCGGCCCGCTTTGGCCCGGCACCGGGCCAGTACCGTAACCGGCTCATCGTTCATGCCGCCGCCAATGCGCAGAGAGCCGTGGACCTGATTCTCGACACTACGTTCGAGCAAGAAAGGGAGGCGAGCGGCATCACCGTAGCGATGAATATCGGTTCAGCGGTCTACCGCCATGCTCATCTCTGAGGAGTGGCTGGATGCCTTTATCCGGCTCTCAAATACTCCGAGGGTGTAACAATGCGCGTTCCCTTGTACGCGCCGAGAGTCAATAAATCCTTGTCCCCTGCAACCAGCAAATCCGCATTCGCAAGGGCGGCGCACTCCAGAAACATATCGTCGTTTGGATCACGGCATACCTTTACCGTGCCTCGAATCTTCACACGGATGCCGCGCGCCAGAATCGCTTGCAGCGCCGATGTAGCCCGGTTTTGTTCCCAAGAGAACTTCTCCGTCAGGACACGCACAATCTCTGCGTCAATCTCATCGCAGGTGGCAATCACGTCTTCGCTCATCGCTTTTTCGAGCGCCAGCGTCGGCGTGCCGCGACGTTTCGCAAACTGAAGTGCGGAAATCCAGACGTTGGTGTCGATGACGACGATCACCCGTTAGACCGTACCCGGCGACGGCGCGGCTTTTCAGCACGCACTTCTTTAATGAGCCGGGGCACATCAGTCTCGGTGTAGCCCTTCGGGTTGCGGCCTTCCGCATATTCGCCCACTTCATCCAGCGTCCTTCGCGCCTGCTGTGCAGAATAGGTGCGAAAGGCTTCGCGGAATAGCTCGCTCATAGTGCGGCTGTCCCTCTGAGCCAGCGCTTCGGCCTTTTGCGCCAGTTCGGGCGGCACGCTGATAGTGTAGATCTTCGATTTCCTTGCAGTAGCAGTAGCCATGATTGAATATTACATCGTAATGGATTCCATTACAACGAATGGGGCGCTGCCTACTCACTTTTCTCCAGCCGTCCTGCCCGTGAGCGGGCTGCGCCTTATAAGGGCCGGTCCAGCAAAATGTTCGTGTCCTCCAGGTAGCCCGCGTAATATACTGTGCGGGATCGATCTTGGGGCACCGGAGATCGAAAGGATCCCAGCGACAACAATGAAATAAGGCGCTTGCATACGAACATTCCTCTTATGTGAAGTCATCAATGATGGATTGCTATTGTAGCTTCCTTTGAACCCCCAATTCTTGCCTTTATGTCCGCGTCGGCTTTCTCCCACATACTTATTGCAGATGCCAAATGGCTTTGGGCATCAGCATCTCTTCCCAGCCTGCGATAGCAAATGCTCAAGTCATGCTCCGTAAGAGGAATCAGTGCAGCAGGGCCGTCAATGACTACTGATCCCCGCTCCCCAAGAACATCATTTAGCGAATCGACTGCCCCCTGCCAATCTCCCTGCTCCATTTCAGCCTGCGCTAAGAAGTAGGCCGTTTCAGGGCTTGAATCTATAAGATTAGAACTCGCTAGTTGCGTTACTGCTACCCCCATTTCATGTCTTTCAATCGCTTCTAGTCCGTCGATGAACTGCTCGGCGGCGGGATACGACTGGCCCAGGGCTGCTGCATCTTCGCTATGTCCTTTGAGGATCGCCCGCGCAGCCACAAAGTCATCCGCCATAGCGAAGGTTCTGGCAAGAGAGATCGCAAGTTCGCCTGAATGGGACAGCCGGGCGACATTCAGCAGATCATCCTTCCCCTCAGCCTTGTGTCCATACAGGATGTTTATCTTCGCCATCAGCAGAAAGTAAGCTGCTTTAGAATAGCCAGAACTTGCAGTTTCCCGTGCGCTCTTGAGCTGACTCTGCGCGTCGATCCGTTTTCCTTGGTAGGCATCTACAGTGGCAATCCCATCGTGTGATGCACTGATGTGAACAGCACTTGCAAGAGCATGGCCGGACTCTGCCAAGGCATTGAAGTGTTTTAGCGCACTTGCCACGTCGCCCTTTGCAAGCTCCGCATCCCCGACCGCTGCATCTAGCCAAGGGTACTTCGACCCCACTTGAATGAGTCTGGCGTATTCCTTGATTGCGAGATCGTAGTGCCCCTCATAGGTAAGCGTTTCGATTCGTTGAAAACCGCAAAACGGATTTCGGCTGTCCACTCTGAGGCACTTCTGTAGCGCGTGATCCGCCTTTTCGAGGTTGCCGTTAGCCGTAGCGACTTCCGCAATGTGAAACAGTGCATCAGTATCGTTCGGATCAAACCCTAATGCCATATCGAATTTGCTTAGAGCACCGTCTGCGTTGCCCGCGAGAAGCATTGTCAGACCCTCCGCCATCAATTGCGTCTCCTTGGCCTTCGCAGTGTCATTCGAGGGATTTTCCGATTTTCCCATTCGGCTTAAGTAGGGGGTGGCTTCGTCATCATTGTCGGCTTCATAAGCCAGCCACGCGGCTCGCAGAAGAGCCTCATTGGAACTGGGATTGACCTTCAGAGCCTCTTTCAAGTTCGCCAACGCGAGGTTGTCGTCGCCTGCGGCTTCAAGTTGGATGGCATTCCGCAACAGGGTTTCGTATACGGACGTCCGAGACGAATGCCAAAACCAAAGGCCAACGCCGACGACAAGTAAAGACAGCGCAACGATCCCGAGGGTGAAAGGCTGGCGCCCAGATAGGTTCTTTGGGGGAGCAACTGGCAGCGTAGCGGCCTGTGGAGGCTCCCCTCCAGGACGCGCTCCGGCGACTTCCAAACTGACCGGAGCTATGAATCGGTAACCCTTCTTGGGGATGGTCTCGACGTACCGGTGCTCAGAATCTTCTCGAAGCGCTTTGCGGATCATCGAGATTGTGGTGGTGACGTTCGATTCCGTGATGCTTACGTCCTGCCAGACTTCATCCAAGATTTCGTCCTTGGTCACGAGTTGTCCGCTCCTGCTGACGAGCAGCACAAGGAGATCGAAAGCCTTGGCGGTCAGTTCGATACGGGCGTTACCGTCGCCAGAAATTCGTCTCTCTGCCGGTTCCAGCGTATATGGCCCGAACCTGTATTCCATGTTGCCGCCCTGTCCCATGTCTTTGTCCAGCAACTATTTATGAATTCTTTGAGATCTATTTTAGGACTCTTCCGCCCGGTCTGCTTAGTGTCGCAATCAGGCAGACCCTGCCGAGGAGGAAAGATGAAAAGCGAATTAACCATTGGCATCAATATAGGGCGTCGGGAAAGAGCACACCAGTCGCCGACTCGGCTTTTGGCCTGCCTTGGCATCATAGTCATTGCTTTGACTTGCGGCCACACCGCCGTCGCTCAGCAAAACAATCAGTCTGCCACCGATTACCAGCACCGGCAGAACGTGTCTGCCTGTGAATCTGGTTGGGGACGCTGCAATGAAAGCCTGCTGACACCTGCTGAAACGGCTCAGTTGGCCGTGGTTCGCCATCGGCAGAACGTGTCCGCCTGTGAATCTGGTTGGGGACGCTGCGATGAAAGCCTGCTGACTCCTGCTGAGACTGCTCAATTGGCAGTGGTTCGCCATCGGCAGAATGTGTCTGCCTGTGAATCTGGTTGGGGACGCTGCGATGAAAGCCTGCTGACACCTGCTGAAACGGCTCAGTTGGCAATGGTTCGTCATCGGCAGAACGTGTCCGCCTGTGAATCTGGTTGGGGACGCTGCGATGAAAGCCTGCTGACACCTGCTGAGAACACTCAGTTGGCCGTGGTTCATCATCGGCAGACAGTGCTGAGTACCCCGGTGACCGCTCCGGTCGCTGAGAACGGCTCTTACTATGGAGAGCTGAATGCGAATGGGGTTCCGAAGACCGTCAGCGTACAAGGCTATACGAGGAGCGATGGAACCTATGTACGGGGCTACTATCGAAGCGCGCCAGGGACCAACCCGATCAAGTGAGCTTCAGAACCTAAAGGGAGACACTATCCATGTCTACGAGAGAGCAGTACAGAGGAATGTCCATTCGGTCGATCGCTCGTCCACTGAAGGATGGATCGGGATGGATCTCTGAGATTCTTGTCGCCGAAGAAATCGGAAGCGATACATTGGAAAGTCGCTTTGTGCTCAAACCGAAGTTTGCCACCGAAGACGTTGCCTACAACTCCGCATTCGCGACTGGTCGGCGGATCGTCGATGATAAGATTCGTGGGTTGGACATCAGGGCCGTCATCGAAGAGCAAACTCGACTTCCATCGACGCACCGGAACTCGTTCGGGAGCCGTTCTGATGATGTCGCGATGGGAGAGCAGGGGCAAGCCGTCAGAGTACCAGAAGCAGGTAATCCAGAAGATCGCTTCGACTGATAGACGGGAATGAGATGATCGGCTGCACGGAGAACAGTCCCGGGGAATCTCGAGGCGTCGAACGTTCGCGCAGCGATACAGAGTTTTCCGGGCGGGGCGTAAATTGGGAATATCTCTATGACTACCGCGTGTTCAACAAACCGACTACACCGCGCACTAGTTTCATTCGCAATGCTCTCAACCTTGTGCATTTGCTCCTGCCATTCGCAGCAGCCGAAGAACCCGAGTCTCGGACAACTGCTTGCTAAGGCGCAAAAGGGAGACTCAGAAGCTGAATATCAGTTAGGCCTGCTCTATGAACGCGGTTCACCTGAGGCTGCAAAGGACTCAGCCAAAGCAATCCAGTGGTTCCGAGTCTTGGCTGATAAAGGTGACCGGCGGGGCGACAACGCACTTGGCGTCGCGTACCTGCACGGCTATGGGGTCACAGAAGACGACACCACGGGCTTCGAATGGTTCTACAAGGCTGCTGTGAAGGGCTATCCCGCTGCACAGTTCAATTTGGCAGGAATCTATTATCGGGGCCGTGGCACACCAAAGAACGGGAAAGAAGCCTTTAATTGGTTTGTGGAGGCGGCAAGGAACGGTGAACCCTCAGCTCAAGAAATGCTATGTGTTCAGTATCAAAGTAGTTTCCTCGTCGATGCTGATCCGACTATTGCGTACGCATGGTGTCTAATCGCCCAGACGGGTGGGCAAACGCACCCAGAAGTTCTGAATACGTACCTCACCAAGGCGCTAGCAAAGCTGTCCTCGCCCCAGCTACAAGAAGCAAGAATGCTTGCCTCCTCATGGATTGCGAATCACAAGGCGGGTGGAGCTATGCCTCTACACTCCAGATCGTTTCTGTCCGGTGTCCCTGCTGATATGACAGAGCCTACCGTGAGGCCGGCTAATTCGGCATTGCTGACGCGGAAGAGATCCTACACGCGCGTAAATGGATGCGAATCGGGGCATTGGGTGGATTCGGTCCTGAGCGACGGCGAGATCGTCAAGCTCGAAGACGGCAGCATCTGGCAGATTGATCCTGTCGATACCGTCGATTCAAGCTTATGGCTTGAAACAGATGACGTGACAGTGTGTGAAGGGAAGCTGGTAAACACAGACGATCACTCCAGCGTCGGCGCGAATCGGCTCAAATAGAAGCTGCCGAGGCCGTAAAGCATAGGATCGTTTGTTTGGACTGTCGCGGTTTTCCTCCCACCAAGAGATCGACTGATTGAAGCCGTGATTACTTTGAATGGAACGAATGGATGAGCGAAAGTAGTCCCATAATCATGCCAAGCAGACCCACGAGCAGGCCCCCCATAGGAGTCACAATGTCCTGGAGTACAAATGCTGCCATGCCCCACTGTTCCTTGCGCTCGGTGCGTATGGCTTGGAGCAATTGCGCTTGCGCTTTCAGTGTTAGATGAGTTGTTCCCGGGATTCGACCAGGCTCCCAAGATTCGCTGTCACTCAATGCCGGTATTGGAATGCCAAGACCCTCGGCCCGATCTGATATGAGTATTGATCGCAGGCCCTGAATCTGATCGCGCCTTTCATCTCGATCACTAATTGCCTCGCAGATTCGGAGCTGCTGCTCTTCACCCTTTGCCTTGGCAACATACGCGGAATAGCTTTTGTTTGACTTTCTTCGATTCCGTTCTAACCACCACAGCTCGAACTCTCTTCTCATATGGGCAATGTCCTATCTACTCAACAATTATGCAATCTGAATCTCGCCAGCAGGTATGATATTTTGTTCCCGATCTTCGCACGGTGTGGGGTTTAGGATGCGTCCGGTATGTTTGTTCCGGCTTGTAAATTATCGCCTTGTACGAGCGCGGTGCTGCGCACCGGATGAATTATGACACGCCACCCCAGAATGGGTGCTGCGCAGTAACCTTGTGTTACTGTGCGGGAACCTTCTGAAAACAAGCGACTAATAGCAAAACTTTATTAAACGGGTTATGCTGGATACGAGCGCAAGTTGCTGTAGGGGAACCCACTGAGTCTCAACCCTTTAGCCCGCCTCCGGCCCCCCTGCTGTCTTCCCAGCGACGCACAGGCAGGCTGCGCCCTCACCCTCTTCCCCAGCTCAGGCGGTGCTCTCTGAAGCCGCCGCTCCGCACAAAATCAGTCGGCACAAAGGTCAGCGAGCCGGAGTTCGCGGCGCTGGAGACGCGCGCCCGCGCGAGCGGGTTGACGCTCTCGGAGTGGGTGCGGGATGTGCTGCTGGCATCGTCGCCGGAGGCCGGAGCGGAGGCGGCGGACCAGGTGTTGCTGGGGGAGCTGCTGGCCCTGCGCACGATCCTGATCAATCTCCTGTTCTCCATCGGCAAGGGCGAGCCGGTGACCCCGGAACAGATGCAGGCGTTGATCGAGCGGGCAGACAAGGACAAGATGCGGCGGGCGCTGGAGAGGCTGGGCGAGTCCCGGCTGACAGTTCCATCGGGAGCAGGGACAACGGAGGAGATGGAACGGTGAGTGAATGGGGACGGAAAGAGTACACGGGCTGGCCGAGCCGTGCTCCGGTGTGGACGTGTGCAGCGGTCTTCGTGTGGTTGTTGATCTTCTCCGGCGGCATGGTCTACCGATACACGCAGCAGTGGTCGTTCGCGGAGCGGGAGTACCTGGGAAACTACATGAAGGCTTCGACGTTGGGGTGGCTGTGGGACGAGAGTTACTACCAGCTTCTGACTTGTGTCGATAAGAAAGGCGAAAACCACGTTGTCATCGGGAACGAGATCGAGTCCGGCAAGATGGCCGATGGAGAGACTGGTTACCGGGTGACGGAGGAGGGCGCGCAAGCTGGAGCGGTGCGAGTGGAGATCGAGCACAGGAAGTTCCCGAACGCGTGGATGCGGGAGACGCTGGGGCACGAGGTCTATCAAGATCAACCGGTGTGGGATTACGTGAAGTATCCGGTGTATGGGTCGCTGTGCTTCCTGCCCATGCTGCTGTTCTTCGCGGTGCCCATGGACCGGAAGCGCGAGCTTGAGTTCCAGCATGGGCGGCGGTTGCGCGGGCCGGAGCTGTTGACGACGGTGGAGTTCAACGCGAAGCTGGGGCGGCGGCGGCGGTTGAGGCGCGAGCCTGCGGACGGCCTTGGGTTCATCAACGAAAACCGGAGCTGGGCGGACGGGACGTTCCGCAACCGGATGAGCTGCTGTGTACGCATCCCGCGCGAGCGGGAGTCGATGCACGTGCTGGTCATGGGCGATACCGGCCAAGGCAAGAGCGCGATCGTTCGGCGGGCGTTGTGTCAGATCGAGGAGCGGGGCGAGACGGCGATCGTGTATGACCCGGCGATGGAGTACCTGCCGCAGTTTTACGAACCGGAGCGGGGCGACGTGATCCTGAATCCGTTGGATGAGCGGTGCCCGTTCTGGACACCGGGCGACGAGGTTCCGCACGAGGCGGAGGCGCTTACGTTGGCGGCGAGCCTGTTCCCGGAGCAGGGCCGGGAGAACCGCTTCTTCGTGGAAGCGCCGAGAAAAATCTTCGCGCACTTGCTCAATCTGAAACCGACGCCGGCACAGCTTATGGGGTGGCTGTCAAACCCGGAGGAGATCGACCGCAGGGTGAAAGGGACGGAGATGGCGGCGATGATCGACCCACACGGTGGGCCGCAGCGGTCGGGTGTTCTGGGGTCGTTGAACATGGTGGCGGATGCGTTCAAGCTGTTGCCGAAGGAGCCGGAGACGACACGGCGGTGGAGCACGACGGCGTGGGCGAAGGAGCGCAAGGGATGGATTTTTATCACGTCGAAGCCGACAGTGCGGGAGCGGCTTCGCCCGCTGATCAGCCTGTGGCTGGACCTGCTTGTGCTGCGCATGATGGACGAGGGATCGGCTGCCCAGCGGAAGACGTGGTTCGTACTGGACGAGCTGGGGAGCTTGCAGCGGTTGCCGCAGCTCACGACGGCGATCACAGAGAGCCGCAAATCGAACTGTCCGATGATCCTTGGGTTCCAGGGCAAAGCGCAGATCGAAACGCTGTACGGAACCATCTCCGAGGCGCTGCTCTCGCAGCCTGCGACGAAGATCTACCTGAA
>JBEKCX010000650.1:0-5479 GCA_050014655.1 Occallatibacter sp.
TGCTGTCAGGACGGGCCGCTTAGCGGTCGAGGGGACGACCCCTTCGCCAGTGCGCTTCAGGGTGCGGGCCTTATCGAGATAGGCCATCGCCGCAGCCTTGTTCCGTCCAAACGATTTGCGAACGTCAACCCCGTCCTTCCGGTACCGGGCATACCATCGACCACTGCCTGCCGGACGCTCAAAAACGCCCTTAACCTTCGCTGCTGGTTTCGCCATAGGGGAATGTTAGCAGAGATTGTGCCACATTTGTGCCACATCGGGGTGTTTATTCCTGCATCGCCTTGCAGCACGCTGCGCGGTCTCCTGGGTGAGGGAATGTCTCAATCTCCACTGTTTACAGGGGTTTTGTGCGCAGTGAGATGCAAGAGGCTGCAATCCGAGGAAGAGCTGCCCGGTCGAACTCGCCGCGCTCGATGTCCGAAGAATCAAGTGCGACATCTCCCATGTGTGCGGCGAGCAGGCCCGATGGGGGACGCACAAGGGTCCAGCGTTCTCGTATGTATGTGACTACCACCGTCGCGTTTACGAGGCCACTGGGACATTGGCTCCAACAACACAGACAGGCGGGTAATGGCATTGGTATACCTTGAACTTTTCAACGGACGTAGATCCATTGATGAACAGATGCGCACCTTCGGAACAAAAGGGCCTGTCCTTGGTCCCTTCCCCTTTTTGCAGACAGCCTACGGTGACAGCCTGAAGTTCGATCGGAGCGTCGTCGTAGAGCTTGTACAGGGCCTCATCTTTTACGGAGGCACTTTTTATGGTTCCTGGTCTGTGATCGATTCAGATACGGTTTACGGAAGCGAGGACATGCAACAACGCCTCGAAACTTTTGAGCCGTCGAAAGCTATTCACCCATGGCAAGGGCAGTTCGCCGCGTGACCGCCTTCAAACGGAAGACAACCCCAAAACAAAGCCGCTCCCCATGTGTGAGCAGGAGCGGCGTTCCTTTCCGAGGAGAAAGTGCTTGGCTTATTGTTCGGAGACTGGTTCGATGATGGTGACTTTTGAGCAGCGGCTGCAGAGATAGGAGTTTTCCCATCGCGCCATGCGGAGCGGAAATTTCAACTTGTTCCACCGGATGGCGTCGAAGACCATGAATATGCCGAAGAGAAACACGACGCTGGCGACTTCCGATATCTCAGACCGGAGTTGATACATCGTCGACGCGGCGAGAGTCCCAACCCCTAGAAGCACTACGGAGATTCGCCAAAACACACGCCGCGGTTTCGGTGGCGAACACTTCTCAGCCACGATGCTTTGCCTGAAAGTTTGCGACCACCCTGTCTTGAGGATCAAGCCGCGCTTAGAGCGAGCCATCATCGAGCCATTGCCGTAGACCGTCGCAAAAGCTTTAAGATATGCCCGTGACCCGCAATACGCGCAGCAAAATGGATCCTTGGCTCGAGTCTGTGGCCCTCGCCTTTGCATGTACGGTGTCAGGACAACGTTCGCGGATCGAACGGTAGACGGATATTGAGGCTTTAGGTTTTTTGCTAAACGAACGTCCATTGACGCGATTATACCGCGCTTAAGTGGTACTGGTATACTACTTGCCCCCAACTGCGCGCTTTGGCGCATGTATGCGCTTGGTCCGTCTCTTGCCGCGTATGCCCTGGAGTCCAGCTTCCACTTTAATCAATGCGCGGATCATCGCACTCTTGTTCGACGAGGCCAGAACATTCACGCACAGATCTTCGAGCAATGCATTGGTCTCCTTTGTGAAGTTGAACCTCTTCACAACACTGGACTTCGAACTGGGCGGGTCTTCCAACAAAACATCGGAGTCTTTGAGAATTTTGAATCGTATGTCATCAGCTAAATACTGTTCGATCAGTTGACTCGTGAATGCAATAGACTTCACATGCATTCTCTGAACGAACTCCGCGAGCAGATCCACTGTCTCAGTATCAAGATAGAAACTCGTTGCGATGTATTTGGTTTTCTCACGATGATCTCCGTAGCCTCTCCTCATCAATGAGATGCGTGGGAATTCAACGAAAGGGACGACCATTGCTTTCGCCTGATCCGCGGCAACCACAATTTTGTTGGACTCCGCTTTGAGGGAAGAGACTAGGCCGTGAACCAATGAATGATCTACGTAGTAGCGAATGATTAGGCGGCATACTTCAGATATGTTGCCAGTACCGCGGATGCGAAATGCGAGTGCGGATGCGAGCGCCAGCGTCTCCTCGTCCTGACAGATTCTGATCTTGATTGTCTGATTGCTATCTGCAGGACGTGAATTGTGATCGAGAAAATATGACCGAACCGCTGCCTCAAGCTTGTCGCTAGCGGAGACTTCTTCGATCATCCGACGCATCAGCTTGCGATACGTCATGCGAGGAGCCTTCTTCGCTGACTTCAGGCGAGAATCAGCCTTAAGCGAATTGAGTGCTTTCCGCAGGCTCTCGCTAACGTAGAAATATAGCGCTTGTTCGCTTGTTTTTGGCGGGGGCATGTCATCGTATCCCGGGCCGTAGAGACTATTGCCCACGGTCCACTCCACCAATATTAGCATGTTAAGCCGCCGTGCTTGCTCTCAATTCGGCAAGAACAAACGGCTTCCGGCGTATCTCCCATCTGGCGCGCAAAACAGCCATCTGCATTCGATCGACCGGCGTTATGTCGACTAGGTAACGGAGAACATTTATCGCGAGCCGGTCCGGGCTGTCGGACGGCAACAGAGACTTCATTCTTTCGAGCAATTCCAGATGGGGTCTCAGCACTTTTAGCCGCTTAGCCCTTGTTGCTTTAAGCTCGGCTTTTGCTGCTCGCAGTCGTCGCGCCTTTTTTTTACGCGCTTTTTCTTCAATTGAGTCCTGATTTGATGTCTCTGACGCAAGTAGAGCAGGCATTTTCTATTCCTCGGCGTAGCCCAATGTAACAAGTCTGTATGGTTTTCGTTTCCCAGTAAATGTACAGCAGAACGACAAAGTAATTCTGTGATTTCGCGACGGGCGATAAGTTTGATACCAACTAAAGTAACTGTTTGGCTCAATGTGCATGATGTAGCACGCATCTAACGTCGACAACAATAAAGGGTGTAGCATAAACAGTGGTAGTGGTATATAGTGAGCAAAGACTAATGCCGCTGCTCTCGCAATCGAGACGATTCCTGTTTCGAGTTTCTGGCTGATGTAGCCGTCGAGGGACTAGGTATAGAGAAAAGGTGAAAACTTTGAATTGGTTCCTTCGAAAGACGCGTTACTCGGCTCCGTTACTGTGGATCGGAGCTGTGGCAGTTGCTGCAGCAATTGCCCAATCCACGGCAACACTCATACAGATCGTCAATAAATCCACCCCAACGGTCACGGCAACCTCTTCCCTGAATCCTTCCGTTTTTGGAACATCTATAACGTTTTCGGCGTCATTGACTGCTGCTCTAGCTGATAACGCAACCGGCACTGTTCAGTGGATGGACGGGGCCACACCCATCGGCAGCCCGGTTCCAGTTGCATCAGCCGGCGCATCAATGCCTTTCTCTGTTCTCACCGCGGGAACCCACTCAATCACAGCGGTTTACAGTGGCGACGGGGACTTTACCGGGGCAACATCGGCGCCGATCAGTCAGGTGGTCAATAAGGCCACACCTGGCGTTGGTGGATTTGCACCGATCACGGTTGCTTCGAGCCTGAACCCGAGCATTTATCAGAACAGCGTGACCTTTACCTCAACGGCGCCGGCTGGAAGTACCGGAACCATTACATTCATGGATTCGACCACAAGCTTGGGAACATCTCCCCTGGTTGCGGGTACAGCGAGCTTGTCTATTCCAACCCTCGTTGCTGGCACGCATCCCATTACCGCCGTTTACAGCGGTGATTCAAACTTTAACGGCGCAACAAGCACGGGCATTTCTCAGGTTGTAAACAAGGCCCCAACGGTTGAGGCGGTCTTTGCAACTCCTCCCACCGGCGTAACGGTTGGATCGAGTGTCACCTTCACGACTCTCGTAAACACTGGCGCGCTTCTCCCAACCGGAACCGTAACTTTCATGGACGGCGCAACCACGCTCGGCACTGGCACGGTTTCATCCGCTACGGCCACCAACCTCTTGCCGTACTCGTCTGACTTTACTCAGTGGACGAGCGACAGCGCAGGCGTTGCAGCACCCACGGTCACAGCAGCGGTTCTTGGTCCAGACGGAGCTAATTCAGCGACGACCCTCACCTACCCCGATACAACTGGTGGCAACCACTCAGGTCTCAAGTTGACGGCAACCGGCACCTTCGCTAGTCAGCAAATGGCTGTATCGTTCTGGGCTCTTTCCAGCTCGTCCACAGTGCTCACGGTCAACCTTGAGGATGGCGCCGGCGCGAATGCACAGACAGCAACCGAAAACACCTCAGCCACGTGGCAGCGCTTCGTTGTGCCGTTCACAATGGCTGCTGGTGCAGGCTCCAACGCAATCGTTTCGATTCAGGCGGTCAATGAGGCAGCCGGAACCGCTTCGATCTACGGAGCACAGCTCGAGCAAGCGGTTACGGCAGGCGTCTACGTTATGACGACTGGCGCATCGGCGGCTGGTCAGGGTGGCATTGCCACATACACCACGGCGACACTGCTTGGCGGTAATCATCCCGTCACCGGTGTCTACTCTGGTGACACCAACTACCTGGGTAACACGGGCGCACTGAACAGCCCGCTCACCGTAGGCCAGGGCTCGGCGACCGCTGTTGTGGCGAGTTCCTTGTCCCCAAGCAACTATGGTGTATCTGTTACCTTCACCGCAACCGTGACTGGCCCGAACGCCATCCCGACTGGAACGATTACGTTCCTTGACGGAGCAACGACGATTGGCACGGGCATACTCGATGCCACCGGCAAAGCCACGATGTCCATCTCGTCGCTTGTTGTGGGCAATCACTCGATCACCGTCCAGTATGGTGGGGACAGCAACTTCAATGCTGTGACCTCATCTTCAATCACTCAAACCGTAAATGCCGTAGCTGCAATCGTGACGGTCACCAGTTCGATCAACCCGTCCACCTTCGGTCAGAGCGTTGTCTTCACCGCAACAGTCACAGGCGCCGGGGCTACCCCGACTGGTACCGTGGCAGTTACGGATGGGGCAACAACACTGGGAACGATTACCCTCAACGCGAGCGGTAGCGGTGTCCTCACAACTGCGACGCTGACGGGCGGATCTCATTCCCTACTGTTCACCTACAGCGGCGATTCAAACTACACGCACTAAATAACAGCGAGGGCCTGCCGATAACAATCGGCAGGCCCCCACACATTTTCCTTTGTTATGCTGAGGCCTCTTCCCATGACTATGAAAGCTACAACGAGATTACTGCTGGCGATCGCGGCACTTGCCTGTACCCCGGGATGGTCTCAAGCACCTCTGACGCAGGTCGTGGTGAGGATCGCACCGGTTGTGACGGTCGCAACCGTTCCAGCCAATGCCCCCCGAGCTGCCGGTTCTTCTGTTCAATTCGACGCGCAAGTCACTGGCATCGCCGTTGCA
>JBEKCX010000651.1:0-3346 GCA_050014655.1 Occallatibacter sp.
GTTACCTCCATCTTCGACGACAGCCGCGGCAGTCTCTGGCTGGGCGGACGCGCGCCGGGGATCGTCCGGTTCCACATCGCCGACGGCCGGGTAACTCATTACACAAAACGAGATGGGCTCTTCGACAGCTTCGCGTCGCACATTCTGGGCGGCGCCGATGGCAATCTCTGGATCAGCGCCGAAGACGGCATTTACTCCGTCAGCCAACAGTCCCTCGATGACTTTGCCGAAGGCCGGACTAAATCCGTTTCATCCGTGCGCTATGGGCTTCCGGACGGCATGAAGACCACTGAGGCCTCCGACGTCGCATTGCAGCCGGGCGGCTGCCGCACTCCCGACGGCAAGCTCTGGTTCACAACCAGAAAAGGCATAGTGGCGGTCGATCCCTTGCACATGATTCACAACGGTCTCGTCCCGCCGGTCATCGTCGAATCCGTCGCCGCGGACGGCGTTGTACAGCCCTCCAGCAGCGGCCTGCGTCTCTCGCCCGGAAAGAGGAACATCGAGATACAATACACGGCGCTCAGTTTCCGCATACCGGAGCGAGTCCGCTTCAAATACCGGCTTGAAGGATACGATAGCGACTGGGTCGATGCGGGCGCCCGCCGCGTCGCATACTACACCAATCTTCCCCCGGGAGAATATCGATTCCGCGTGATCGCCGCGAACGACGATGGAGTGTGGAACGATTCGGGAGCGTCTGTGGGCATCGTCCTCATGCCTCGCTTCTATCAGACGAAATGGTTTTATCCCCTCTGCTTTCTACTCGCCATTCTCATGGCAATTGGCGCCAACAGGCTTAGCACGCGGATGGTTCGGGCACGCGCCGATGCCTTGAGCAGGGTTATCGACGAAAAAACCGCCGAGTTGCGCAAGAGCCAGAGCGAACTGGAGAAGCTCGCCCGGTTCGATACCCTCACCGCATTGCCGAACCGCCGGCTGTTTACAGAGGACTTTGACCGAATGTGCGCCCTGGAAAAGGGCAATCAATTCACCCTTCTTCTCATCGACGTGGATGATTTCAAGATCATCAATGATACCTATGGTCACGACGCCGGCGACGCCTTTCTCGTGGAAGCGTCGGATCGTCTTAAATCCGCTGTCCGTTCGACGGATCAGGTGGCGCGGCTGGGCGGTGACGAATTCTCCATCCTCCTTGCCGGAAGCCATGACGAGGCTTGGCTCGAAAAGATATGCGACAGAATCGTGCATAGCTTCTCTGCGCCGGTGAACTTCAAGGGCGCAAGCATTCTGGCTAGTGTCAGCGTGGGTGTGGCGAGTTTTCCGGAGCACGGAGATAACCAGGAGCAACTCTACAAATCTGCCGACCTTGCGCTCTACGAGGCCAAGCGCATGGGCCGGAACACCTGGCGCCGGTACTGTCCAGAACTGCAGGGCGCGGATGCTCACACTAGGCACGCAACCCGATGAACAGGGAATAGCGTAGGAGAACGAATCATGCCGCTGCCCTGTGGCCGCGCGGAGCGGCTGCTTTCGGCTTCGGAGTTACCTCCGATCCTGGGCCGGTGAAGAGTAATTGGGGCGGTGAACTTGCCCCCGGAGTCACAGAATCTTCAGAAAATCGCCCTGAAATTCGCCGGTATCGATTACCGGCTACTTCCAGGATATTTCTATGCCTTGTGCGGTAACCCTGACGTTCGGCGGCTTATGGCTGGTAAGAGTTTGGATGGCCGAGAAGCCTCCGCCCAGCACACAAACCGCTCCGGCTGCCACCAGCAGACCCAGCTTGCTGGTCGGTTCCGGATCAAGGACTGCCAGGACCACCATTGTGACCCCTGTGACACTCATTCCGAGCGCCACGCAGACGCCAAGAACCTCCCGCCTGGAAAGCCCGGAAAACCTCGCCATCTGCAACAGATTCTGGTCTTCGGGATTGATACCGAGGCCGGCATCGTCGATGAGCACCCCAGCGAGGCGAGCGCGGTAAAGGAGCGCAAGCTCGCGCAGCCAGCCCGGATCGGAGGTTCTGACAATCTTCCCGTGGGAATCGTCCATGGGAAAGAGTCTATACCTTGGCTGCGCCCGCTGGTTTCCGAGATGCGGGAGGCGGATTCTGTCCCAAAATGGCCCTGGATCGAGGTTTTCCACAGGTGGCTGTTCACAAAAACCACATTCTTGTGTATTCTGTGATTGTCGGATGGCCGTGGGGATACTGAGCCGGCGTGATGTTGCGAAGAACCTGTCCAACTTCGGTTCCAGTATCCCCTTGAGGCCCCGGCGCCAGACGAGGAGAAGATCATGATTCGCAAGACGCGCCTGTTCACACCCGGCCCGACGCCGCTGCTTCCCGCGGCACAGTTTGCCATGGCGGCGGCGGATATTCACCACCGCACGCCCGAGTTTCGCGCCCTCTTTCAGAAGGTGCTCGCCCAGTTGAAGGTCTTTGTCGGCACCAAGAACGACGTGCTGCTCCTGTCGTCCTCAGGAACGGGAGCGATGGAGGCTTCGGTCTCGAATCTGACCTCTCCGGGCGACCGCGTGCTGGTGCTGACGGCGGGCAAGTTCGGCGAGCGCTGGGTGGACCTGGCGAAGGCCTTTGGCCTGGCGGCCGACGTGGTAAAGGCTCCTTATGGGCAGACCTTCGACCTGGAGGCGGTGCGCGCGGCGTTGAAGCCGGAGCATCGGGCGGTTTATATGCAGGCCACGGAGACCTCGACCGCGGTGCGCCACGACGTGGAGGCGGTGGCGAAGCTCATCAAAGAGATAGCCAGCGAGGCTCTGCTGGTGGTGGACGGAATCACCGGCCTGGGCACCACGCACTTCGACGTGGACGGCTGGGGGATCGACGTGATGATCGGCGGCTCGCAGAAGGCGGTGATGATTCCGCCGGGCCTCGCGTACCTGAGCGTGAGCGAGCGGGCGTGGGCGGCGATGGAGAGCGCCAAGAATCCGCGCTACTACTTCGACCTGCGCAAGGAGCGCAAGAACGCCGTCAAGGGCGAGAGCGCGTACACGCCCGCGGTGGCGCTGGTTGCCGGCCTGGGCGCGGCCCTCGACTATATTGCCGGGCAGGCGGGCGGAGACCTGGAAAAGGGCCGCATCGCGCTCATTGATAACGCGCAGGTGAACGCGGCGGCGACGCGCGCGGGGCTTGTGGCGCTGGGCTTCAAGCTCTTTGCGCCCACATCGCCGGCGGCGGCGGCCACGGCGGTTGCGGTGCCGGAGGGGATGGACTCGGGAGCGGTGGTGAAGGCGCTGAAGGCGCGTTTTGCGCTTGTAACCGCCAACGGCCAGGGTGAGATGCAGGGCAAGATCTTTCGCGTGGCGCACCTGGGCTTCTTCGACTATCTCGACACGGTGGCGTTTTTGGGAGCGGCGGAGCACA
>JBEKCX010000652.1:0-15070 GCA_050014655.1 Occallatibacter sp.
GGCCGAAATGACCACCACGGCTGACGCCTTCTTAAGAATCCTCGGCAGCAGAAACAAAAAACCCAGCGCCTGCATCCGATTCTGAAACGGATGACGAATCGCTATAAAGTCGTGGACGATCACCACGCTTCGGGGATGACGTAACAACGGCCCCTGATGCGTCGAAAAAATCAATGCCCGGCCCCTGTGCCTCCACGCGAAGAACTCTGCCGCCATCTGGCGGAGAATCATTTTCAAAAAGCCGCCTTTTATCCGATCATTGATAAACCGGTAAACCCCTTCGGCGGCCTCGTCTCCACATTCAGGAAAACACTCCACCAGGCCCCTTCCAGCCACCCCCATCCCTGTCGGGCGCCGGGAACTCATCGGATTTATTACGATCGCCTTCACCTTCAACCGCCTTGGCGGGTATGACAATGCCCGAAACCCGGCACCAGCCCCAAAGCAGAACGAGTCATTTGCCCGTTAACCGTCTCAATTTCCGCCTTGTCGTGTGGCGACAATTATGTCCTGGTAATTGGAAGTCTTCCTCGGTCCAGACCAGGTTCCAAAATAAATCGGCTCGATGACAGAAAGCCCGTTCTTGGCATAAAGATTCCTTATGTATTTCTCGTCATAAGCGATGCCCCGCTCGGGCGTTTCTCGGTCTATCGTATAATAGTCTTCACACCTATAGCTGAAACTCTGCCTGGCTTCTTTGCGCTCCATTCGTTTTGACGCCTCTTCATTTAAAAGAAAATAGGTGATAAACGACCGGCCTTTCGGTTTAAGAAGCCTGCCAATTTCCCCCAGATAATTATCCACATCCGGTGGAAACATGTGGGTAAAAACCGAGCCTAGGAATATGAAGTCAAATGTTTCCTTTTCGTATGGGAACTTGTATTCAGCGGCTTGCCACTTCCCTGATGGATTATACTGTTTGTTATAAATGTCCGTGTGCTGAAATCGAAAATGCGGGTGGCGTGGTTCGATTTTTTCTTTGCACCAAGCCACCGCCTTTGCATTGATGTCCATGCCTTCGTAGCTGCCGGTCGAAAGATATCCCGCCAACCCCACAGCGATACGGCCATAACCAGATCCAATCTCAAACACCCGCATGTCGGGTTTGAGGCCCCCCATCGTGATGCACATCTCTCTATAGTCGTTGCCAATTTTGAGAAAATCCCCGTCCCCGAACGTGGAATAGGCGCCTCGCGGTGGAATAAATTCACTCTGCTTGCCACTGGCTTTAGCGATGATGTCGGAAGGAAAATATACTGCGCGCCTGACCATATACCGAACAGACATTGGCATCCGGTAAAACATTCTTCCAAGAAGAAATCTTATGCTTTTTTTCATTTTTTTAATATCAATATTCGATCTAAATAGTCTTTATTCACGAATGAATACACTTCCTTCCCTTCGAGCGATTTTGGCATCGGGATGTCAGCCATTTTGTCGCGCCGTTCAAAGGCCTTTTCCTCAACCAGAAACTTGCACCATTCCGAGGGGTCCTCACGAACACTCAAAAGCGGACTCGCCTGCAAATCCTCATGCAGCCGTGACACCGCCTCCGTATTGGCGAGAACCGGCACACCGTAGGCCAGCGCCTCCAGCAATTTCATCCGTACTCCGGTGCCCCCAACATGTGGAACCAGCATGCCGCTTAGCCCGTTCCAGAATTGCCCCAGATCAGGAACAAATCCACTGACGCGAATAAAGGGATACGGAGATGCCGCCTCCATCAGTTTATCTCTCGCGTTTTTTCCCACGATCTGGATGATGCCCGTGAATTTTTCCCTGGCCAAAAGCGGCGCAACCTTCTCTATTACAAACTGGGCGCTCCAAAGGTTTGGAGGATGCTGCACGGTTCCCAATACACCGAACAAAGCCGGACCCTCCGCATGTCTGCTGTGGACAAAGGTGTCTCGAATCCTTTGCGCGTGCTTTACGTCAAAGGTCGGACTCGTAATGCGGCCACATGGTATTTTATACCTCTGCCGAAACCACTCCATTTCCATCGGACTCACAAACCAAAGGTCGTCCACCAGATCTCCCAGCCCTTTCTCATGCCGTTCCAATATGTCCGCGCCATGATTATGATACCAGCGAGCCAATGGGTTGCGCGCCCCCAACGCCCGATGACGATACAGTCTTGACGAGATGTCATGCACCATGCAGACGCGCCGGCGCGAACCGTTCCTCGATTTTTTAACCAACCAAGGAAATGCAAACATGTGGTGGAAGATTTCCAGGTCCACCGGCGCATCATTCCGGATGAGACGCAGCGGCCATTCAGGATAAAAATGTGATTCGGTTGAGGCGGTGTCATCCGCGAAGCTTCGGTAAATCCGTCGCCACGCGGATTCTCCCCCGCCTTGTCCATCCGGCCCAACCAGCGGCCGCAGGCGCAAAGAGGACGGAACTTCAATGGGCGAACCCCGCTCTCTGCGCTCGCGCACTTCCTCTTCGCTATCCATCCAGGATACCAGCTCAACCTCATGGTTCATTGCCAGACTGCAGGCCTGGTCAAACACCGTGAGCATGTTGCCCTCGTCCGGCGGGTACGGAAACAGAGGATTATAAATGCGAATCTTCATGCCCTTATCAATCCCACTTGGTCCTTAAAGCCCGGCTCAATTCCTCGAAGGCAGGCTCTGGGCAACACGCTCAACTTGATCGCTCCCCTTCGCGCGCGGGGCCGTTCTCTTGAAACCGAACCGATAGAGGCCCGCAAAAAAAAGCCAATACAACGCATATTCATAAATTGGCGAAAGAAAAAGGGTGCCGCCGAGCCACAAAAAGAAAAACAGAAAGAACAAAACGGCGAGGCAAATAGTCGTGAAGGAATGCCTCTCAAGAGCCTTGCGATACACCCTCCCTGCCAGGAAAGAAAGAAGCACCGATGCACAAAACCCTCCGACTACGCCAAATGATTTCATCATGTCAAACGCGGCGGTGGGCAAACTATTGGCAAAGAATTCATTTTCGTCCGCCAACCCTTCAAACTGCACCGCCTCAGACGCAGGGTCAGGAACCAGACCGAAAGAGGCGAGGCGTCTTTGCACCATCGGGAAAAATACGCCGACAAAATCCGGCCGCATTTTCCAGGCATTGACCGTCCGGTCAAAAATGGCGCAGGCTGCCGGCGTGTAAGTCAAGGTGTCGGTGCAAATCACGGCAAGGTCGGGATTCAAATCCTCCAGCCTGTTCAAAACCTTTTCATTCGGAGTGATCAGTCTTCTTGTCGCCGCAAGAGCAAATTGCGATTGGTCAGCCTTGTTTGTGCGATGAGACGAGATGACCAAGGTCACAGCGCTCGCAAGAACCACCACAAGTGCAATGCTAAGCCGAAAAGCCAAAACTGCTGGAAAAAATGGACGCCCGACAACTTTGCGATATCCACAACACCAAACGAACGTCGCGAACTCCAGGACCAGACATTCTCTTCCGGCCAAAAACATCGTCGTGGGCAACACCACAGCAAGAATCCCTGCGGCAAGACAGATCCGGGTCAGGTTTCTCAGTTCCTCAAAATAGATAATCAGCAATACGGTGGCAAAAAAACCAAACGGCACCAGAGGCCCCATCAGCCGCCAAAACATCGAAACTTCCATCAGATTCCTCGAAAACGCGTACCGATTTGCCTCCATGTCGAACCCGAGACCCGCTTTAATGAAAGCCGCAGTCGAGACAAAGCCTCCGAGAACTGACAGTAATCCAAAACAAATCCCAATCTTGTTCGCCTTAATCAGGTCATATCCTGAATATGGCCTCAGCTTGCATGGTTTCAGTGACCACGGCCTTATGCCGGCTATGGATGCAAGCACAATAAGCAAACACCCGCCAAATAGATACCACATGCTCCAAGGTGTGGCGCAATCCTCCGCGAATGTCACCGCGCCGCTCAAGAACAAAATGCCGGTAAATCCTACAACAAACAATATGCCGGCAAATGGAGAACAGAGCACGAGCCACAACAAACTTCTCTTCGGATCCTTCCTTTTCTCAGCGTAAATCTTCAAGCTAATTTTGATCCTTGTCTCTTGTCCTGGAAATACCGCGCCAACTGGAAAACATGGCCGATTCCCATTACTCGGATCGCGCGAAAATGTCGTGCCAGTTTATTCCGCAATGTTTCCTGCCTGCCGCATGCCAGGCGCTCCACCAATACCTGCAAAACCTTCCCATCCCCATTGGACATTGCGGCTTGGATTTCCGCAACATCCGAGTCGGCAACCCAAAGGTACCTTTGTAAAAACTCCGGGGATCGAAAGCAGGCCCGCATATCGGCGGGAAGTCCGTCCATTTCCAGCATGGCCTTCAGCACAAGCGCCCGGCTGTGTTTCATCCTTTCCGGGCGCGAGGCCCGGTTACTGTAATCTCCCTTCGGAGCGGATACCCTCCATTCGAATAGCACCTCCGGCAACACCACAAATTTAAACCCCTGCGCCAGGGCGCTCCATAAGAAAACCACGTCGCCTCCACAATCAACATCCGTCCGGTATGGCAAACGATCATAAACACCGCGCTTCACCGCCATGGTGAAAGGATGGTGTGACCACATCGGCACCGCGTCGAAATAACACAATTCGCGCCAATTACAATCCCGGCCGATTTCATACCGCATAAGCCTCGGACAGCAGTAATCGAACGATCTTCTTCCATCCGCGTCTATAATTCTATATCCGAACCCATATATATCTCCCTCAGGATATTTTTCAACCCAATGCTTTAGGCGCCGCAAGGCATCCGCAGGAATCCGGTCATCGTCTCCTATGATCATCAGAAACTGGCCTCGGGCTGCTTTCACAAGCCGGTTCCAGTTCACAGCCATTCCCTGGCGCTGCCCTTCGCAGAAATAGCTGATTTGTCCGGACTTTATGTACGGACGAAGCCGTTCTTCAACCGCATTCCGATCCGGCGAATTGTCGTCCGAGACGATGATTTCCATCTCCGGGATGGCTGCCTTAACGCAGGAAAAAACCGCCTCCTCCAACAAAACCGGACGGTTATAGGAGGAGACTAAAACTGAAAGCCACCGTGATTTTTCATGCATAATTCTTCCTGAGTAGAACAAAGCTCTGGGTTAAACGCCATAGACCCCTCATCAGCGCGAACGCGCTATAACACATCAAACCTTTTCCCTTTTGGGCCGAAAGCCATTTATCGTTCAAAATATTACGCGACAGCCATCTTTCTACTGAATGACGTTTAAACAGTTTTCCATTGGTTGTCACTGGGATCATAATGTTTGATCAGGCGAGCTGGCACCCCGGCAATCATCGAGTAGGCGGGAAAAGAGCGATTGACCACCGAGTGAGCGCCCACCACGCAAAAATCCCCCAACTCCACGTTCGGAAGCACCGAAACTCTCATACCCAGAAAGCACGACCTGCCCAGAATTACCGGGCCTTTGCACTCCAACTCTTGCTCCATGATTAATCCATGATCCGGCTTTAACCCATGCATGCAATCTGCAAGATAAACTTGCTCGCTGATCACGCAGCCATCCCGGATTTCAATATAATTGGCGCACATAATAAACGCCCCCCCGCCGATATACACGTCATCACCTATTTTGAGGCAAGGCTCGTATGTCCGTCCGCCATGAGAGCGAATGGCGTTAATCACACTGAAATGCTTAATGCAAGTCCCGCTGCCAATAAAAATCCTTTGCGGATTTGTAATGCTTCTCGGAAAGGCAATCCGTGATCCCCGGCCTCCTAATGCCCCAATCCCAATGGGTGCCGGGAAAGTCAGCGGCCGCAGAAATTGCCGAATTTGGCGAATGATTGCGGGCCGGCGTTGCTTCATGTTGTACCTCAATACGCTTAAAACACCTGGTTTACATCCTGCTCATGGCCGCGCAGAGAACGGTTCGAAAGCGTATTGGAAAAAATGCCTGCACAGCGCAAGCGCGCGCAATTGAAAGAATGCGATGTGCTTTCAAATACTTTGCCAAAGAAACCAGGAGCTTCTCCTGAGGAGCTGGCGTTTCTATCGGTTCTTCATTGACGTCAAAAACATGATGGACGGGCGGGCCAATTATTTTGCCTTTGCAACGAGGCAGGTAATTGAATCTGTTGTAATGTGTGAAATCAACGAAATCCACCTGGCAATCGAGCATCTTTGCCATCTGCCGGATGGACGCTTCCGAAAAAAACTGCAGATGCACGGGTGGCGGGTCCGAAATCCAGACGGTGGAATCGGGATAGGCGCTTTTGTTGGGAGTCGTCAGGAGAATTGTTCCGGTTGGTTTCAGCACGCTTAAACAGGTTCTCAGCGTCGCTAATGGATTCGGAAGATGTTCAATCAACTCCGCAAGAATGATTACGTCGCATGGTTCCCTTATGACGGCATGCAGTTCTTCGATCGCACTTTGGGTAAAGTGATCCCCAAATTGCTGCCGAGCCGTTTGAATTGCCGTCGCACTAATGTCAATACCATGACAATCAAAGCCGGCCTTATTAAGAGCGTACGTTAAATAGCCCAAGCCACATCCCAGGTCCACAATCCTCGTTTGCCGCCTGGCTCCATTTTCTGGCATTCGGAGCAAGAAGTTCATTACTCCCCAATAAACATCCTCCTGCCGAGCCAGCCAGAGGAGTGGATCGGGATGTGTCAAAACGCCAGAAGCGAACTCATGGTACCGGCTATAGCCTGATACCTTATTCCGGTGTTTATATATCATGCGATATACCGAGGATACATCCTCATCGGTTTCAACAAAATGCAGGTTGCAGGGTTCGCAACATTGGACCTTATAGAACCTTGACTTTATATAACCCGGCACCTCTCCGCAATACTTGGAGGATGGAGAATTGCAAATGGGACAGGGTCTCACGCTTCAGCAAAAGCTCAAAATCGAATTGTCGCCGGCTTAATCACCTTTCATAATCGTGAATCGAACCATTACGGATATGATTACAACGCGCGGCACAATACATGCCAGGGGGCGCCGACTTGCGGCGATTCTTCTAAATCAGTGGCAATCCCGGTCCACATTTATAATTGAGGTCGCGCGCACGCTCTCCGATGATTTTGGCCGGGACGCCGGCAACGATGGCATACTCAGGCACATCCTTCGTCACCACCGCGCCGCAACCCACCACCGCGCCGCGACCCACGGTAACGCCCGGCAGAATGATCGCTTTGCCACCAACCCATACGTAGTCGTTAATCACCACAGGCCCTCCCCGCACCCCGAAATCCGGCGAATTCGGGTCATGCTCAAGCGTCAAAAGCCATACTTCCCCAGAAAGGTTGACTGAATTCCCAATTCTTAGTCCAGATCGCCCATCCAATAGGCACCGCCCCCCGATGGCCGAACCGGTGCCAATGCAAATCCTTTTAGGATGACGAACGTCGCAGCCACCGTAGATAACAGAATCTCTCCCCAGCGTAAGCCCGAAAACGCGATAAATAGCGAATCGAATTGTTTGAAGGGGAACCAATCCGGCATATTGCAAAATTTGAAATTCAACCGCCCAAATCAAACGCTTCAAACTGTCAGGAAGCATTTTCTTCAGCGCCTTCTTCATATTAATAATCAGTGTCTTCTTCACAATTATAAATAGCCATATCCCCAGCTCGAATTCCTGCCAACAACGAAACAACCGGAAAATTCATGAACTCCCTGCTGCTCACTCCAGCGCCAAGTCAAAGGGAACTCCCGAGCAAGTCTTTGGTTGCATTATAAACCGCCACGCGGCCCTGATCACGATGAACGCGGATGGCAATGTGCCAACGATCATTCCTAGAGGAATCCCCACGAATCCAAACCATCGCGCCAAAATGACCACCAAGATCGGTGTCAGAATAGCAGAGATTATTGATGGAACGATAAATGCATTTCCATTCGAGGCAAACACTGGAGCAGCTTGCGCACATTGATGAACATAGATAAGCTGATAAACCAGAAATGCAGCCAAAGTCGCTGTTCCAAGAAACTTTCCCTTTCCCAGCCAATGTGTGAACAACGGTTCCCGCAACAAAAAAACCGGAATGGCAAGCATCACGAAGACGCCTACCGCGCCACCAACACCAAGAAGATAATAACGCCGCAAGCGGTCCCGGTCCCTGGAAGCCCAGGCCGTGGCCACATACGGATAGAGCATCTGCGGCAGGAGGATGGCAACGGAGCCCAGCAAAAAACCAACTTTGACAATGGCGGTAAAGGGCGCAACCGCGGCAAGACCAAAACGATTTTGCACCACATAAACGCCAAAGTAATTTACCGCGAAATTGTTTAGGCTCAGGATTAAGATCTTCCCGCCATCATGGGCCAATCTGAGAAGCTGGCCGTGGGCCGGTGGCGCGGTCACGCGAGTAATTGGCAGGGCAATATGAAGTTTACGGGTGGCTGCCAGCCAGAACAGGGCATTTTGCACCGCGTAAATGATACCGAGCGTGATGAGGTTTGCCCCTGCCCGGAGAGCTATCCAATTCGCCGCCAGTCCAAAAGTCGTGAAGAAAATACGGAAGACCTTTTCCCAGCCGACTTCGCCAAAACCGTCCAGGATGAAAAGCCGGCCTTGACCTTGAAGATACATCAGCACGCCACCCGCATAGAGAAACCAAGCCACGGTGGATTCACTTCCAAGGTTGCCAATCTTGGCCGCACCCCGCAAATAAAAGGCATAGAAAGCTATAGCCACTAGCACAAGGAGCATTGCCACCCAAGCATAGGCCCGGCGCACTGCGCCCAGCAATTGAGGCAAACGAGGGAGGTTCTCAGGAATGCGCGTCTGACCGATCTCACGGGGCACTATGAGCGCAAAACCACCTTGCAGCAAATTCAAGAACGTGCCTGTCGTAGTGATCAGAATCCAGTAACCCGCGCTCTTCGCCGGCAAATAGCGGATCAGCAAACCGAAAATGACCAAGCCGGCGATGCCATCGACACCAAGGCTGATCATTCCAGCTCCAACTCCGAACATTATTTTTTTTCGAGCCATCCGCTTTGATCCAAAATCTCAGCCTATTCTTGCGAACGCGCACGACCTTCCGGACGCGGGCCAATCCCAACGGGTGCCGGAAAAGTCAGCGGCCGCAACCATTGCCGAATCTTGCGAACGATCTTTCGGCTGCTTCCGTTACTGTTTGACTCAAACGCACTCAAGACATGCTCCATCAAAAACTCAAAGCCCAATTGTCGCCGGCTCGATTATCTTGGCCCGTTGGATCCTTTCCCTCCTTCGCTCCGCCAACTCATATTGTGCAAAGCCGGTCCAATCCCAAAAGCCGATTAGCAAAAGATATTGATAACAAGCAACTTACAACAGATTCAGACAACGCCCTCTCAGGGCGGCATGGTCGCTCACCTCTCAGCCTGAAAACCCAATCCCCGCCCCTGAAACCTCCGATTTCTCCGATTTCTCCGATTTTTCTGCCGCCCTGCCGGCAAGCAAACACAAGCTGGAACCTCGCCCCCTTAATATGGATGTTCAGCCTCTGCTTGCGGGCGCGCCAGGCCTTCCCGACCCGGGCCAATCATCTCCAGGCATCGTTGGGTAATATACTCTCCAATTGCCAGTGAAGCCGTGGCGGCCGGGCTGGGAGCGTTCAAGACGTGCAACGCGTTTTTCCCCTCAATGATGCTGAAATCCTGCACCAAGGTGCCATCGGCCAACATCGCCTGCGCACGAACTCCCGACCCTCCATCGGCAAGGTCCGATTCCTGAATGGCTGGCACAAGCTTCTGCAAAGCGGCGCAAAATAAACGTTTGCTTAATGAACGCCGTGTTTCGTTCCACACCATCCTCTTGTGTTGGCGAATGAACCGCCATAAACCCTTGTAAGAAAGCGCATCAAACAAGTCGCCCGGGTTCACCTTCCACTTCCCGTAGCCTTCACGCGCCAGCGCCAGCACGGCATTCGGTCCGGCTTCAACTCTACCGTCAATCAGCCTTGTAAAATGAACCCCTAGAAATGGGAAAACCGGGTCTGGCACTGGATAGATCAGATGGCGCACCAGATGCCTGGCTTGCGGCTTCAGCCCGTAGTATTCTCCACGAAATGGAACAATGCGCGTCTCCCTCGGAATGCCCGCCAGCGCGGCAATCCGATCGCAGTAAAGCCCGGCGCAGTTGACAATATACCTGGCCTCCCAGTCCCCCGCAGTGCTGGACACCCGCCAGCCGCTGTCTGCCTGGCGCAGTCCAACCACACGGGCCGAAGTGGTGACCTCAACGCCCAGTTGCGCCAACTCACGGCGCATCGCCTCGCACACCCCCGCATAATCCACGATGCCTTCCTCGGGCACGCTCACCGCAGCCAGTCCCCCGGCGTGCGGCTCGATTTCGCGCAGTTCTTCTGTCGAAAGCCAGCGCAACCCCTGCAACCCGTTTTGGGCGCCGCGTTGCAGCATCGTTTGCAGTCGTGGAATTTCGGCATCCTCGGTGGCAACCACAATCTTGCCGCAAATCTCATGGCGAACCCCGTGTTCCCGGCAAAACGCCACCATCTGCCGGATGCCGGAGACGGCGAGCCGGGCTTTGAGCGAACCCGGCTTGTAATACAGCCCCGCGTGCAAAACACCGCTGTTGTGCGTGCTCTGGTGCGCGCCCACACGCGGCTCTTTCTCCAGCAAACGCAGTCTCAGGGCCGGACGGGTCCGCGCCAATTGCAAAGCGGTCGCCATGCCGACCAATCCTCCACCGATGACAATCAGATTCACAACCAAAAAGTTCCGTCCATCAGCGCGGTTTGTGATGCTTTTGAATCAAGCCCTGGCCGCCCAACCATGCAGGCTCCAGAACCAACCATTCATTCGTACAAGCTGCCGCCCGTGATGTTTTGCCAGAGTGATTGACAAAAATCATTTTTCGCGCCGGCCTGTTTTCCGCGGAAACAATTTTCCTGATTGAATCAATGCTTGGATGCGACAGGGCACTACCCCTCCCGCACCTTGCAAGATATGGAGATTAAGACAAACTCAGGCGTGGAACAATAAAATTCGTCACCATTCAGGGCTTTGCCAGTCGAGTGGCGGCAATCAATCCTCCCTTTCCAAGCCGTCGGCGCCGTCCTCCTGTGGCGGATCATTAAGCGCGTTGGGCAAGACCGCCGGAGCAAAAAAAGGCCCGCCGGTTCCTCCGGCGAGCCGCGATGAAAAAATGTTTTATCCCTTAATCAATCAGGCGAGTTTCCGGCGAAACAAACCGAGCGCCGCCAGACTCATCCCGCAAAGCATGACTGTGGAACCACCATCGGGAACGGGATCGACAAGAGACCAGGAACTTGCGTTGGCTGGAAAATCAAAGTCAACGCTATTAATCCCCAGCGGAAGGTCCAAGGCCCACGCAGTAGGGGCGCCCACAAGCGATTCAGGTGGACTCCAGAAAAACTGATTGCCGCTGTTATCCCCATCCACGACGTCGCTATTAATGAACATGAAATTGTTCTGCGCCATGTCAAAAGAAACCACCGGGTCACTCGTATAAATCCACCAGCCATCGCTGTTCAATTCGCCGGTCCACGACGCCGCGTAAACAGTTCCCGTCATGGGAGTGCCGTTGAAGAACACCTTAAGGTCGCTGATATTGTCCACGTAACCGTTAATGTCATTCCCGACTTGAGTGCCTTCAAACGAACCGCTTACCACAAGGCCATCGGAAAATGTATAAGAATAATCCCAGTTTTCCTGGGCGTACATCGAGCGGGTGGACACCGCATAGGTAGCCGAAACGACGACCAAGAAAATTATTGTTTTTTTCATTACTTCTTTCCAGCGATATGCTCAACATATCAAAACGCGATGTCCAATTCCGTATTCTTAAAAGCAGAACGTATGCCATGTTGACTCAACCAGCATCACCATAGCCGGTATAATGTCACAAGTCACTGTACATAAATTAATTATGACTCGCATAATCTCGATCTAAAGACTTGGCCGCAAACCCTCATTTTCATCAAACTGTAAACAAGTCCGACATGTTTATGCGATAGATTAATCATTACATACATAACCACAATGACTTGCGTTAATGATTTGAAATGTTGGCATTCTTTACAGTTTTACAGTCCAAGCTACGTCCTGCCGGCCTCGCTTGGGCCTCCTTCGAATCGCACACGGAAAACTCACACAGTCTCGCAACCATTTGAAACCAAGTCTCTTATGCATATTGGATTAAACCCCAGTCTAAAATTGTCCATCTTTTCTCAAAGAGAGGCATTTTGCTTGCCCATTGGCCTGTAAAAGAAGCATTTGCGCCGTTTGGTCAATTGGCCTTGGGAATCGCAATTGCTCGACATATTAGGAAGCAAAGATAATCTGGGAGCCGGGCGCGTTAACATGGATATTCAGCCTATGCCTATCCGAAAAGACTCCGTCCAGCTTACAGCGACACTCTGGTGGAGTGATAAAAAGGATGAACCCCCCGCCGCCCGCGCCGAGCAATTTCCCGCCCCACGCGCCTGCGGCGAGGCCCTTTGCATAAATCTCATCAATTTCCTCTGACGACACACAATCATCCAATTGCCGTTTTGCCATCCAAGCCTTGTGCAGCAACAGACCAAATCCCGAAAGGGAATTCCCAGACGCAAGCAAACTCCGGCCCTCATCCACCATCAGGCGCATTTCGCGCAAATGATCCCGATTCGCTTCCAACTTTTGAATTTTCTTGGCTTCAAGACTATGGGCCCGGCGTTTGACCCCTGTAAACACCAGAAACATATGGGCTTCAATCTCTTGGATCCTTTCCCGGGAAAGCGCCAGAGGTTGCACCCGGATGTCATTTTCGCCATGAAACTCCAACACGTTGAAGCCGCCGAAGGCAGACATGGCCTGGTCCTGAACGCCAACACATTCCTTGAGCACATTTCGTTCTATGTGGATCGCCTCATACGCAAGTTCCAACGGCCGCACAAATCCGCCCTTGTAAGCGTGCAACGCCTGCAGCAGCGCCACCGTAAAGCTCGAGGAAGAACCCAAACCCGTGAATGCCGGCAAATCCGCCACCGTATGAAGCTCAATATCTTTGCCAAATCCGCAAAATCGCAGGCATTCGCGAAATACCGGATGTTCAATGTCATCAATGTTCCTCACCAGTTCCCCCTTGCTGTAAGAAACCCGCACCGCATAATCGAAAAGATGGCTTTGAAACGGGCTGGCCGTGACATAGGAAAATTGATCAATCGCCGTCGCCAGCACCGCGCCGCCATTCTTCCGAAAATACTCCGGGAAGTCCGTTCCCCCGCCGCAAAAACTGACACGCAGAGGTGCGCGGGAAATAATCATTGGCTTCTCACAAGGTCAGAACCACGCGGCGTTCTTTCGAACAAAGTCTTCCGCCTGAATCAACGTTTCAGGTGTTCCAATGTCCAGAAAAGACGCCTCGCATTCCACTACGCGCAGACGTTTGCCCGCCCTCAATAACGCCGGAAACAGTTCCCCCTCAAAACTCAGGGGGCGCTTCCCGGCCGCCTCTTTTACGATGGAAGATTTAAGAAGATACACGCCCGCGTTGATCAGGCCCGAGCCGGACCGCTTCTCGCGAAATTGTCGGAGCCACCCTTTCCCGTCTGTTTCCAGTGTTCCAAATCGCGAAGTGTCCTCAAGTTCCACTGCCATCATGCCGCCGTCCGCGTCCAAATCGTCGGCGCACTTTAGAAGCGGCTCCAATTTCGCAATCGTCAGCGAGTCTCCATTTAAAACAAGCCATGCTGAAATGGGTTGGTGGAAATGCGCCCCCTCGCAGGCGTTGAGAAAACCGCCGGCGGTTCCAAGAGGAACATTTTCCCGCGCGCATTGCACTCTCATGCCCGCGGGGGAATTCTTCGCATAATAGGTCTCGATGGCTTCCGACAAGTACCCTGTGGACAACACCGCCTCGGATACTCCTTGCCGGCGCAAGTAAGCCAATATCCAGTCCAGAAATGGCCGGCCCGCCACAGGCGCCATGGGTTTCGGAATGTGGGGCAAAAGATGCCTGATCCGCGTGCCAAATCCCCCGGCCAGAATAACGGCGCAAATTTTGCTGGAATCATTTTCGGGTTGACGGATCAATAACTCAAAATCAGTTGAACGCCGGCCTGGTTCTCATTCATGTCGCCGTCGTATTGCGACTGGCGGTCCGTCCATTGATAAAAAATCTGGCTGGTCAGGTGGCGCGCGATTTTTGTGTCCAGGCTCATCCGGGCGGTGTAGTAACCGTCGCTATGCGTGGACGATGGGCCGCTGACGGATGTGAAATCGAGATCATAATATCCCGCGCTTACGCCGGCACTGAAGCGGTCTGTAATCCCCTGACGAACCCCCAGCGTCGCGCCGGTGCTGGCATAATTGAAACCGTTGTAGATGGAAGCGTATTGCTGCCGGTAACCCGTCAAACTCAACAACGTCCGCTCCGTGGGCCGGTAGCTGCCCGAAATGGTGAACACCGGAGAAAGCGTGGCGGATTTCCCATTCTGATACTGGCGCAATTCGCCGCCGACGGAGACGTCGAAGGCGATTTTTTCCGTGTAACTGTAACGCGCCCGCGCGCGCAATTGTTCATAGCTCTGATCCTGATGGTTCGCCACCTCATCCTGCCCCGCCAACACCCCCAGGCTCACCGGCAGGTCCTCCGCCGCCTCGTAATTGAACCAATCTTCCGTGTTGTACTCCGTATCCCCCGTCAATCCCGGTTCATCATAGCCAATGCTGACCCGCCGGAAATTGCTTTCCACCGAGGTCTTTTCTCCAAACTGGTAGGCCGCGGAAAGCGCCGTCGAAATGGTTTCCACGGTGGCGAACTCCTCCGCCTGAATCAGCGGTTCCTTCTGCAATTGATAATCCTGTTTGAGCCCCAGAATCAACTTGTTCATCGGCCAAAGCAGATTCAGCGTCGCAAATTCGTCTGTCGAATTATTCGTGCTGTACCTGTCATAAACTTCAAAACCCGGACCGTAGTCCAGTATCAACAACTTCCCCGGCCGCGCTTCGGGCTGCTGGATGACCAGAGTGCCGGGCGAAAGATTAAGAACATCATAGTTTTGATCCCGATACCCGATCAGCGCGGCATCGTCTCCGGCGACCGCCTGGAATGCGGGTCGAATCGTCCATATCGCGTCGGCCTCCTTGTTCGACGTCGCGTATGTTAAGTCG
>JBEKCX010000653.1:0-8435 GCA_050014655.1 Occallatibacter sp.
ATTGACCGGATTGCTGCTGGGGGTTGGCATATTGTTGTTTGTAGACCGGTTGGATGACCGTGCCTGGACTTACACTGATTTGGAGCAACAGTTTGACTTGCCGGTGCTGGGACAATTTCCCTGGATGAAGATCAAGGATCGGAAGAACGGCTTGCCGGTGCTCCAGTTGGATGATGATCGGTATCCGGTGATCGAATCATATCGCAGTCTGCGCTCCGCTCTCATTTACAGGAATCGGGTGAATGAGCAACCGAAGAGCATCATGATAACCAGTGCCCGTCCCGATGACGGCAAATCGACGGTTTCCTCCAACTTTGCGGTGACTCTGGCCCGCGCTGGCGCTCACGTGCTCTTGATAGATGCAGATTTGCGCCGCGGCGTGCTCCACAAGTATTTCTCGGTGGGCGCGACTCCTGGGCTGGCCGAAGTGCTCGGGGGACGATGTGACTGGTCCACGGCAGTGGTTCCCACGGTGGTTCCCAATCTGGATGTTTTGCCCTGCGGAAAATACTCGCCCGATCCGGGCAGCCTGTTCGCAACGGCTGGGAAATTCCTCGCGGATATTCCAAGGCATTACGACTATTATTTGTTCGACACCGTTCCGGTGATGGTGGGAGACGACGTATTAAGTTTGGCGCCGCATGTTGACGCGCTCATCATGGTTATCCGCGCCGGCTTCACTTCCGGGCGCATGGCGCGAGCGGCGTTGGATTCGCTTTATGCGCGCCAAGTGAAAGTGATAGGCTTGGTGTTCAATGGGGTCAGGCCAGGCACGAGCAATTATTATAATTATAAGTTCAAGGCTTATCACCCTCGGATGGAGAGGAAGTAAGGGCTGTTTGGCTCCTTGCCAGATCATGTCGGCGGAGTGTAAGAATGGGGATTTGCGGGTGGATCGAAAAAATGAGAAAGGCTCCAATGAGTTTTTGCGCGTGGTGCCCGGGATGGCGCAGTGCGAGGGCTTAACTAGAAATGGCAACGGCACACAAACTGATCATTGAACCCGGCCGCGCCAGTAAAAATTACTGGCATGACTTATATCGCTACCGCGAGCTATTTCTCATTCTCGCCTGGCGGGATGTGATCGTGCGTTACAAGCAGACCGCGGCGGGCCTGGCATGGGCCATCCTCCAGCCGTTGCTGAGCATCGTAATAATGACCGTTATTTTTGGAAAAGTTGCCGGGCTGCCATCGGAAGAAAACGCCCCTTACGCAATCCTGGTCTGCGCCGCCATGTTGCCCTGGCAATTCTTTGCGAATGGGCTTTCGTTGGCCAGCCAGAGCGTTGTGAACAACGCCAATTTGATTTCAAAGATTTATTTTCCGCGCATGATTGTTCCAGCCAGCTCCATTGTCGTCTCACTCGTGGACTTCCTGGTTGGCTGCTCCATCTTGGTCGGTCTCATGGTCTGGTATCACTTCTATCCCACCTGGCGATTTCTCGCGCTGCCAGCCCTTATGCTGCTGGCCATTGCGGCCGCGCTGGGACCGGGCTTGATTGTCACGGCACTTACCGTGCGGTTTCGCGATTTTCGCATGCTGATCCCCTTCGTCATTCAATTTGGGTTGTATGTTTGTCCGGTCGCCTACAAAACGAGCATCATTCACGACAAGCTCGTCAATAGGCTTGGCGAAGCCCTTGGCGAACAATGTTTTCTTTTCTACTCCCTGAATCCCATGGTGGGAGTCATTGATGGATTTCGCTGGGCAATTCTTGGAAACGCCCACCCGTTCTACTGGCCGGGATTCATTTTGTCGGTTGTCCTTACGGCGGCTTTTCTGTTCATCGGAATCTTTTATTTTCGAAAGACCGAACGCGCCTTTGCAGACGTCATTTAGCCATGTCTGACACCGTGATCCGCGTTAATAATCTCTCCAAGAAGTATGTTCTTGGAAGCAACGGGCATTCCGAAGGGCTGCGGCATGTAATCCATGATTATGCCACTACTCCTTTTCGCTGGTTGAGAAGGCGATCCGCCCACGCGAATTCGGGCGCCAATCCAAGTGAGGCGGCCGAGGTGAGTCGACAATCGACGAAGAACTTTTGGGCGTTGCAAAATGTTTCGTTCGAGATCAAGCGAGGCGAAGTGACTGGTATTATCGGACGCAACGGTGCCGGGAAGAGCACTCTCTTAAAAATCCTCAGCCGGATAACAGAGCCGACGGAGGGCTGTGTGGAAATTACCGGACGGGTAGCCAGCCTCTTGGAAGTGGGCACCGGGTTTCATCCCGAGCTCTCGGGGCGCGAAAATATTTTTCTGAACGGCGCGATTCTCGGGATGAGCCGCGGGGAGATCAGAAAGAAATTTGATGAAATCGTGGATTTTGCCGAGGTGGAAACCTTCCTGGACACTCCGGTCAAACGTTACAGCAGCGGCATGTACATGCGTCTGGCCTTTGCCGTGGCGGCGCATCTGGATCCGGAGATTTTGATCGTTGATGAAGTGCTGGCGGTGGGCGACGCGCAATTTCAGAAAAAGTGCCTGGGGAAAATGCATTCGGTGGCAACGCAGCAAGGCCGGACCGTACTGTTTGTCAGCCATAACATGGCTGCGGTGAACGCCCTGACACGACAAATTGTGCTGCTCCACAAAGGGCGGATCCAGTTTGAAGGGCCGACGGATGAAGGCGTGATGCGCTATTTGGCGGTTTCGAGCCAAAAAGGGGGAAAGTATGACTCGGAAAAACGCGACGCTGACAAGCCGTATGTTGCCAGGGCCTGGATCGAGTCTTATGAGGAGAACTGTTCGCATATATCCGGGGAAGAAATGAAAATTACGTTTGAGTTACGCCACCTCAAACCAGCAAAGAGTGCGTGCTTTTCGTTCCAGATCGTTAATCAATATCAGCAGGCCATTGTGCATTGTTGGATTTATGATGCGGACACACCGATTTGCCGCCGAGGCGAATTCACAACCCTCACCTGCCGCTTGCCTCGTTTGGCGCTGAACGTAGGCAGGTACTCACTTACTACCTATCTCTCAGAACCGCCCGGAGGCGATTTTTTTGAAAAGCTGGAGGGTATCTGCGAGTTTAATGTGGACATTGTGCAGAAGCAGACTCTGTTTGGCTGGCGACCCGACGCCTGCGCCTATATCGAGCAATTTGAATGGTCCACATCATGAGTGATTCTTCGTTTCAGCGGCCACAGGTTGTCGCGCACAATTTGAGTGAATCCGAATATAACAGGCAGAGGTTTGCCCCACAGCCCAAGGACGAGCTTTATATTCACTTGTCGGATATTCGCAGTTTTCTCGAACATTATACCCGCGAAACCTTCCCAAGGCTGCTGGACTACGGGTGCGGCGGATCGCCCTATCGTGGGATGTTCAAAGCCGGAAGCTACACTCGTGCTGACTATGTTGATTGCGGGAATCTGGACTGCTTAATCTCGGCGGACGGCAAAATTGACTTGCCGGACAATTCTTATGATGCGGTGCTATCGACCCAGGTTTTGGAACATGTGTTTTCTCCGCGCACCTATCTTTCCGAAGCACTGCGCGTGCTGCGACCTGGTGGGAAATTGATCCTTACGACACACGGAATCTGGGAAGAGCATGGTTGCCCATATGACTTCTGGCGCTGGACACGCGACGGTTTGTCGAGGGAGCTTCAGGAAGCAGGCTTTGAGGTCAAGAGGGTGGCACGGTTAACCACAGGAACAAGGGCGATCCTCTTTCTCTTCTCGCGCATTATCGGCCAGTTGCATGACAGCCGTTTTCATACCTTAGGATGGGTGTTTCGGTTGCTGCGTCGTTCGAGTTTTGGAACCGCTGAGTTGCGACACAATTGGATGGACCGCCAATTTGGCGATCGTCGCGTGGTTTTTGGAAATGAACCTGGGAATGGGATATATCTTGCTTTGGGTATCGAAGGGGTGAAACCGGAGGCCAGTTGAGTTGCGCAATTTGGTGCGAATTGTGGCATGAAGTTCGCGTTTATTTCGACAATGACGGGTGCTCCATGGGGCGGGAGCGAGGAACTTTGGAGTCAGAGCGCATCGCTATTGCAGCAGGAAGGACATCAGGTTGTCGCGTCGGTCGTTTGGTGGCCGCGTCTTTCGCCCAAGGTGCTGGCACTGGCCCAGCGCGGTATAGAAATCATTGTTCAACCGAATCCCCTGCTCCGCTGGCCAGTGAGGTTGTGGCGAAACCTGAAGCAGCGCGTCGGTTTTAAAGTATCTGACTTCGAGTGGCTGCTGCGGCGAGATTTTGATCTGGTTGTCATTTCGCAGGGATGCAACTTTGACGGGTTGGAATGGATGAAGTTTTGCGAAGGCATGAGTCTGCCGTTTGCGGTCATAATTCAAAGCAATTCGGAAGTTTATTGGCCCAATGACCAACGTGGAGCAGAAATGGCGCTGGGCTATCGTGCCGCTAGGAAGGTGTTCTGTGTTTCGCGCCACAATTTGGAGCTTTTGAATTGCCAGATCGGGGAATCGCTGTCGAATGCCGAGGTGGTTTGGAATCCGTTTAATGTGCCGACCGACCGGCCGCCAGCTTGGCCAAAGGAAAATGGCGTGTGGAAAATGGCTTGCGTGGGCCGCTTGGAACCTGTGGCGAAAGGCCAGGATTTGTTGCTTCAAGTTTTGTCCCAAACCAAATGGCGGGAGCGTCCTTTGGAGGTGAATTTTTATGGGGCCGGGACGTGCGAACAGAATCTGAAAAAGCTGGCGGCCCGGTTGCAGGTCAGCAACCTGCATTTTCGAGGTCATGTGGCGGAGGTGCAAAATATCTGGAAGGAAAATCATCTGCTCGTCATGCCTTCGCGCATTGAAGGTCTTCCACTTGCCCTGGTAGAAGCGATGTGGTGCGCGCGACCCGCAGTGGTAACGGATGTTGGCGGCAGCGCGGAAATCTGCATGGATGGAGAAACGGGCTTTCTGGTTGCCGCACCCGCGGTGGGGCTGCTGGAGCAGGCTCTGGAAGCCGCCTGGGATCGCCGGCACAGCTGGGAGAGCATGGGCAAAGCTGCCCGCGACAGAGTGGAAAAACTGGTTCCGAGAAACGCGATCGGAGATTTTTGCAACCAATTGAAGGGGTGTGTCGAAAAGCAGAAAGCAGTCACCAGAAAATCAAACTGATCATCATTCTAATTCAAAAAGTGCCCGCTCTTTCCGTCATTATCTGCACGCATAATCCGCGCCCGGAGTTTTTGAGGCGCGTACTGGATGCGCTTAAAGCGCAGACGTTGCCGCTAGAGCAATGGGAATTGCTGCTCGCGGACAATGCTTCCAAAGAATGGCTGGATCAACTTTATGATTTGTCGTGGCATCCGAACGGACGCCACCTCCGCGAAGAAACACTGGGAAAAGCGCACGCTCTGTTGACGGCGATGGGCGAAGCCAAGGGAGAGCTACTGATGACGGTGGATGATGATAACGTGCTGCGCTCTGATTTTCTTGCGAACAGCCTTGAGATTGCAAAGGCGTTTCCGTTCCTCGGGGCGTGGGGAGGGCATGTGGAAGGAGAATTTGAGCAGGAAGTGCCGGACTGGCTCAAGCCGCATCTCAGCGCCTTGGCGGTACGTCCCGTCGATCGTGACTACTGGTCCAATTATTATACCGACAACCGCAGCATGCCTTTTGGCGCAGGTCTGACCGTGCGCAAGCCAGTTGCCATTGCTTATGCAAAAGCGATGCTCGCCCGTCCTGTTTCCGCGGAACTGGGCCGAAAAGGATCGTCGCTGGTTTCTGGTGAAGACGTGGATTTGGCCATGATGGCGTATGATTTGGGTTTGGGAACGGGTATGTTTCAACGACTATATCTTACGCACATCATTCCACGGACTCGCATGACAGTTGAATATCTATGCCGTCTCCTGGAGGCAATCGAGTATTCAACGCACATTCTTAAGAGCCACCGGGATCCAGCGTACATCCCGGCCGAGGATGGATCCACATTACGAAAATGGCTCAGGACATTCCAAGTTTGGCGGTTGCCTGAACCCGCGAGGTCCGTCGTAAAGGCCGAAAATCGCGGGTTCGCCAAAGCAAAGGCTGAGATAATTTCCAAAAGGAATGGCCTTTCCGTATCCGCAATCTGAATCTTGTATGCCCTCCGTAAGTGTTGCTATCTGCACACATAATCCGCGACAGGATTACCTTGCCCGGGTACTGGAGGCGCTGAAGGCACAGACCTTGTCACGTTCCACTTGGGAACTTCTGATAATTGATAACGCGTCCAATCCGCCGGCATCACCAAGTATCGATCTAAGCTGGCATCCGAATGCCCGCATCATCGTCGAAGCAGAATTGGGCATCATGCTGGCGCGCCTCCGGGCGATGCGGGAATTTTCTGGCGAGCTCCTGGTTTTTCTGGATGACGACAATGTTCTTGCTGAGGATTATCTGGAGCGCTGTTTGGAATTGTTTGCGGAACGCCCGGACTTGGGAGCGGTGAGCGGGTGTCTCATGCCGGAATATGAATCCCCGCCCCCGGAATGGTTCGCGCCCTATGAGAGTTGGATAGCGGTGCGCAGAATTACATCAAGCGCATGGTCAAATTTTGTGGATGAACGGTCGGAGCCTGTGACTGCGGGCATGTGCCTGCGCCGGAGTGTCGCTCTGGCTCATGTGAATGCGGTCAGGGACAACCCAACGCAGCGCATCCTGGGTAGCCGTGGATCCAGTCTTTTAAGGGGCGAAGACGTGGCGCTTGCGAAAAACGCGATGAAAGCTGGTTACACCGTCGGCCAATTCTCCCAACTGAAATTGCTGCATCTTATTCCAAAGCGCCGGATTGCCCCTGAATATCTATTTGCGCTATATCGTCACCTGTGCGCATCGGGGCACTTGATAAGCTGGGTGGACGAAGCCGGGAGCAAACCAATCCGCGTATCCTGGCGAATGCTGGCGCGGGCGGCCTTTCGTTTCGTCAAAGGCAATCAAATAAGCCGCCGCCTCGTCATCGAGGAACTACGGGGCTTCCAACTGGCTCGTAACACGGCCAGGACTTGGTCCAAGGCGGAACAGAATAACTCTGCGAACGACAATAAACGATGAAGAATGTTTTCTGCACGCTCGCGGTGGGGGACAAATATGTGGAGTATACGAAGTTTCTTGCCGCTGATTTGGGAGCTTACAAAGCACCACTGGTAGTACTGACGGATCGTCCCGCGGCCTTCCGGACATTTCCACACGTGCATGTAGTGGAGCACCGACCGAAAGAGTGGTTTTTCCATGATAAGCGGCTGGCGCTCCAGGAGGCGTTGAAACTAGGAGACACGGCCATCTTCGTGGATGCCGACACGACAATTTGGTTTGGCGCCGACCGGCGAGAAGTGCGCAAAGCGCTGACGTATTCATTTCCTCCGGGGCTACATGCGCAGAGATTATTTCCTGAAGAATACTACCATTACCCCCACCTCGAAGAAATTGCCAAGCGATGGGGATTTAAGTTCAATCGCAATGTCATTTCTTACTGGGAGGCATTATTTGCCCTGAGAAAAGATAAACAGGTGGAATCGTTCTTTGCACATTGGGAGAAATTCGCGGAAGAGGCGCGGCGGTCCGGAACCAACGGGTACGGAGAAGGGACCAGCTTCGGCATCGCGGCCGAGGCATCCGGACTGCGAAGGCACTTTACAACCTACATGGTGGAAAGCAAACTGGGGAATATTTTCTGGCATACGAGACTGCGCTTCGACCGGCGGAAGTTGTATCATTTGAAATTCGGAATCAAGGAGATGTTGGCGGGAAATATTAACTTTCAGCAACAATGTTGGGGCTGGTGAACTTGATGAACTTGCGGGGCCTGCTTCCGCCTAGCTTTTCACTGTAGCTCCACTGTTTCGCACCAGGGAGTAGGCACCCATCATCGTCCGTTCGCTACTGCGATTCATGAAAATACTTCTGATAAAACTGGGGGCGTTAGGGGATGTGGTGAGGAGTTCGTACCTTTTGCACGGAATCCGCAAGAAGTGCGAAGCGGCCGCGCATATCAACTGGGTAACCTCCGAGCGCGCTGTGCCCTTGTTAAAACACCACTCGCACATCGATGTGATCTTGACATCAGAAGGGATTGTCACCAAGGCGGTTCCTTGGGCATGCAACATTTTGATTGGATCATATCACTGGATGATGAGTTTAGCGCGTGCAGTTTGTTGGTGGGCCTGACCTGGACAAAACTGACAGGCGCTTACATTGTGAATGGACGAGTGGATTACTCGTAAGATGCATCTCCTTGGTTTGACATGGGGCTGATTTCTCATCTAGGAAAGGAGAAGGCCGACAATCTAAAGAAGATCAATCAAAGAACGCATGATGAGATTCTTGCCGGCATTTTGGGAATTGAGGTTTCGCATTCGCAATTATCACAGCCATCCCACGGGAAATGGAAAAAAGTGTTGGCTTGACCCTTTGAACCTGCCACAAGGCAGGCATGAAAAACAAAAAAATCAAACCAACACGATGCCGGTTTAACATTCTGCGCCAG
>JBEKCX010000654.1:0-7932 GCA_050014655.1 Occallatibacter sp.
CGAACTGCAAATGAGGCACGGCGTGGCTGAAGGAATCAGGCTGCTCCAGCCAAGGGATGTTTTTCAATCAGCCATGGAAATGTGGTGGAATGTTTTAACTCCGGCGACAAATGACATTGGATGCAAAGCTTGAGAAAGCCGTGTCGGATCATTCTTACCCGAAGATGCGGCTTGTTTTTCTGACTCATCCGGCTGCGTTTGCCCCTGTTAGCATGCGACGTTTTGCAGGAATGATAATGCGCGGCATGACCGAGCGTGGACACGAAGTGGAGGCATGGACCTCCGATGAGAAAATCGGACGTTTGCGCATGCCCTTTGCGTATGCCCGCAAATGGCTTGGATATTTCGATCAATTTTTGATTTATCCGCGAAAACTGCGGAAACTGGTCGAGCAACAGCCTGCCAACACTTTGTTTGTAATTGCCGATCAAGCACTGGGAATGTGGTTGCCGTGTTTGGCCCATCGGCCACATGCCATTCATTGCCACGATTTTCTTGCCCTCAAATCCGCCCTCGGTGAATTTCCAGAAAATCCTACGCGCTGGACAGGTCGGCGATATCAGCGGCTCATTTGGAAAGGCTTCTCGCGGGGCAACGCTTTCATTTCCGTTTCCAAGAAAACGCGAGATGACCTTCATCGCTTTTTGCCGAGTAATCCAAAAGTTTCCGAAGTTGTTCATAATGGATTAAATTATCCATTCCGGCCCATGGAATTGGCGGAAAGGATTTCTCTGTTAAAGACGACCGGGATTGAAATCTCGGAGCATGGCTTCATCCTTCATGTTGGCGGAAATCAATGGTACAAGAATCAGAAGGGAGTGTTGGAGATTTATCGGTCCTACGCAATTTCTTATCCTAAGCCGCTGGCACTTTGGATGGTTGGATGCACTCCGACCAATCCATTGCTGAATCTGGCCGCATCCATTCCCAATCCTGGGAAAGTTCATTTCTTAATAGGATTAACGAATGAACAGATTAATGCCGCCTATTCTCATGCGCGAGTCTTGCTGTATCCGAGTTTGGAGGAAGGGTTTGGCTGGCCCGTTGTGGAAGCGATGGCTTCGGACTGCCCGGTCATTACAACCAATCTCGCTCCGATGACGGAAGTGGCCGGGGAAGCCGCGCGGTTGATTCCGAGGATGCCTGCAAACGGGACGGACCGGGGAGCATGGGCAAGCTCCGCCTCTGGAATACTTCAAGAAGTCGTTCGCCTAAATGGAAGCAGTCGGGCCAAGACGTTACTCCAGGGCAGATTGAACGCTGCACGCTTTGATGCGAAGAAGGCGCTCGCGTCCTACGAAGGGATTTATTCTCGGGAAGTGATGATTTGAGGGCATGAAGCTTCTGCACATGATCGGCAGCATGAATCCTCTCAGCGGAGGACCATGCCAAGGAGTCCGCAATTTGGCGGCGTACGCGGCTGAGGAGGGAGACGCCGCGATAGAGGTGGTTTGCCTGGATGACCCCAATTCTGATTATTTGTCGCGAGAGAGTCTTTGTGTTCATGCATTGGGAAAAGGCCGCAAGTTATGGGGTTACCATCCGGCGTTGCAGCCCTGGCTGGAAACCAACCTTCCGAGGTTTGACGCGGTCATCTTGAATGGCCTATGGCAATATCACGGCTATGCATTGTCGGAAATGGCACGACGCCCAGCGAGTCCTCCGTATTTTCTATTTCCGCACGGAATGCTGGATCCCTGGTTTCAACGCGCGCCAGGCCGCCGCCTGAAGGCCCTCCGCAACTGGTTCTACTGGAAGTTGATTGAACAATATGTCATTCGCAACGCCGAGGCCATCCTCTTTACCTGCGCAGAAGAAATGCGGCTGGCCCGTGACACATTTCGGCCATATCAACCGAAGTGTCAAGTAAGCGTGGGCTTCGGCGCCTCTCCACCTCCGCCGTACCAAAGTGACATGGAGGAAGCCTTTCTAAGGGCGTGCCCAGCCACGAAAGACATGCCTTATCTTCTCTTCCTCGGACGCATCCACCCGAAAAAAGGTGTGCATTTCTTGATTGAAGCCTACGCTGCCGTTTGTCGCTCCACGGTTGGCTCGCCGCTGCCGAAGCTCGTCATCGCCGGCCCTGGGGCGGAAGCGCCCTATGGACGAATGATGCAGAAACTGGCGTCCCAAATGTGCCCTCCGGCTTCCGTATTCTGGCCGGGCATGCTGGCCGGAAACGCCAAATGGGGCGCCCTTTACAATTGTGAAGCTTCCGTTTTGCCCAGCAATCAGGAAAACTTCGGCATTGCGGTAGTGGAGACTCTCGCCTGTGGACGGCCGGTTTTGGTTTCTGACCAGATCAACATCTGGCGCGAAATTAAAGAAGATGGCGCGGGCTTGGTGGGATATAATTCAGTGGCGGGAACAACTCAGCTTTTGTTGGATTGGAAGAATCTTGCTGCCGAAGCCAAATCGAACATGGCAGAGCAGGCCGAACCATGCTTTCAACGACATTTCAGCATCGAAATCGTCAATTATAACTTGCTGCAGGTCATAAATTCTAGTATCAAAACTGGTAAAGCAAGGCAAAATGTCCAAACCAACTCATAATACACCATGATGACAACCGGCACACCCAAGGGTGAAATCCAATCAATGCCTTGACAATGACTTAGAATTTCAGGGCGCACTGGCGCTAGTTCCGCGTCACTGCCGCGTTGAGATGACCAAACCAGGCTCAAACGCCCCACTTCGATCCCTTATGCAAGTCACCAACAATCAGACACATCCGGCAGCAACCACCTCTGTCAGCCGGACCGCCGAGGTGGGACGAGCAAAAGCATCGGATGCAAAGTATGCAAATAGTATGGACGCGCAAAAGGACGATCATTCCTCTTTCCAGCACATTCTTGGAGTGCGTTTTTTCATAGGCAGCGCCAACGAAGCGCTGCAAATCGGTTTACGTGCTGGTTTGGTCGTCGTGCCGGCCGCTCCAGCGCTGGCAGAATTAGAAAGAGACGAATACTATCGCGAAGCCCTTTTCAATGCTGACCTAGCGATCACAGACAGTGGCTTGATGGTTCTAGTATGGCAACTCCTGGCGGCGAAAAGAATTCCACGAGTTTCGGGGTTAATATATTTCAAGCTTTTGCTGGAAAGCGATGCATTGCAGCCGCGCGAATCCGTGCTGTGGATTATGCCAAACGCACAGGCGCGTGATCGGAATCTGGTCTGGTTGCATGCGCAAGGCTACTATTTCAACGAAAGCGATTGCTATATCGCCCCGCACTATCCTGCAGGTCTCATAATAGACAATGTCCTTATCCGAATCGTGACCGAGCGAAAGCCCAGACACATTGTTGTCTGCATTGGCGGGGGCACGCAGGAGAGATTGGGGCTGATGCTAAAGCGAGCGTGTGATTTTCGGCCATGTATTCATTGCATTGGCGCCGCCATTGGGTTTTTAACGGGAAGTCAGGTTCGGATTCCGGTCTGGGCGGATAGATTGTTTCTCGGCTGGCTCTTTCGATGTTTGTCCGAACCGAGGAAGTTCGTGCCGCGTTATTGGAAAGCGTGCAAACTGGTGCCCATGATAATCCGTTATAGAGAGAAGCCACCCAGGATGAACGCGCATAATGTCGTTAGTTGATTATGGCCTGTACTGAATTGCTACTGGCGCAAGCACATCGTACGCTCATTATAAACATTTCCTGATGGGTTTATTCAGCGCACATTCTTCTGACAGCGACGATCCCCTGCTGCGCCCGATCTATGGATGGCGGGCACGAGCGAAGCGGCTGGTCTGGGTATTGGCCTGGATGCTTCTCTTCAGGACGACGCCGCCTCCGTTCCACAATTGGAGGTGCGCTTTGCTACGGATGTTTGGGGCGAAACTTGGTCCCATTAACTTCATTTATCCAAGCGCTCGAATCTGGGCGCCCTGGTTGTTGGAAACTGGCGATCTGGTCACGATCGGTCGCGGCGCAGAAGTTTATAATCCTGGGGGAGTCTCATTAGGTCATCGCACCATCATTTCACAAGAGGCTTATCTCTGTGGCGCAACCCATGATTACCAATCACCTGAATTTACGTACATTACCAAACAAATCCGGACTGAGGCCCAAGTATGGATATGCGCGCGGGCGATTGTGTTGCCCGGTGTGCAGTGCAAGGAGGGCAGTGTGCTGGGCGCGGGGTCTGTCGCGACTAAAAACTTGGAGGAGTGGACTGTCTATGCCGGCAATCCGGCTCGGGAGGTGCGGCGGCGGACGCGGTTGGAAATGCCGGCCAGCCAAGCCCGCCAACCCAAGGATTAAATTCGGCTCCCTATGAAAGTGAACGTGGAAACCGCGGAGCGAGAGGCTTACGACCTGTGCATTGTGGGCACCGGGCCGGCCGGCATCACATTGGCATTGGAATATCAAAAGCTCCAACCTATGCATCGTGTCCTGTTGATTGAATACGGCCCCAGCGAGGCGGTATCGCGGAATCACTTGGACGATTCCGTAAGAGTGGTGGAGACCATGAATCATCATCTTCCCTACGAATGCACCAATAAGGGTTTTGGGGGCAGTTCCGCGACATGGGGCGGACGCTGCGTGATGTATGATGAAATTGATTTCATGCAGCGAGAGATCCTAGATGGGCAATGTACATGGAGCCCCGCTCTTTTCAACGAATGTGGCAAATATGCTAACTTGGCTGCGGAATACTTTGAATGTGGCGAGGCGCGATTTAATCTGAATGAGATTCCGCGCTTCGCAGGCACCCGCATTGCGGAGAATTTCCAAAATGGGGAGGTGAGTGATTCCGTGGTGGAGCGATGGAGCATGCCCACGCGCTTTGGGGAACGTTACGCCCCCCAAATAAACTCCTCCTCGACCTTCCACTTGCTGACAAGCTGGCAGGCTTCTTCATTTGAGGTCGTCCCGAACAGCGGGACAATTTCCGAGATACACCTCCGGGATTTTTCCCGCGAGCGGCGAGCAAGAATTGTGGCGCGAATGGTGGTGCTGGCCGCAGGAGCACAGGAAACCACACGGTTATTGTTGACGAACAGGCAAGTTTTTCACCAGAGAGGCGGCCCGCCGGTCTCGCTCGGCAAGTATTACCAGGGCCACGTTTCCGGTAAAATTGCGAGCGTACGCTTCTACGGTAATCCTGCGAAAACGGAGTATGGTTTCCTGCGCAGTGCCGATGGCGTTTATTTGCGTCGCAGATTTCAGCTTTCCACAGAGGCGTTGCTGCAGAGCAATCTATTGAACACGGCCTTTTGGCTTGATAACCCGCTCTATGTTGATCCACAGCATCGCAACGGGGCGATGTCGTTTATGTATTTGGCCATGATTACGCCCGGCCTCGGCAGAAGGCTAGCCCCGCCGGCAATCGCCCAATCCATTACCAAGGGGAAGGTCGCTGGTGTCCCACAGCACTTGCGAAATGTGCTGAGAGATCTGCCGAAATCCCTTATCATCCCCGCCGGCATTTTTTACTCTCGATATTGCATTAAGCGCAAACTTCCTGGAGTTTTCCTGCACAGTCCTAGAAACGTCTACGCTCTGCACTTTCATGCGGAACAGCTTCCTGTTGCTGAAAACCGCATGGATTTGGCTGCCGACGATGAAACTTTGCAGATTCATTATCGACTCACGAACCGCGATGTGGATTCGGTTATACGCACCCACGAAGTGCTGGATAAATGGCTGCGCAAGTGCCATTGTGGGGAGCTCGAATATTGGTTTCCTAAAGATGAACTAACGACGGCCATCCGCTCCATGTCCATCGACGGCCTCCATCAAGTCGGCACGACACGGATTGCCGCAACCGCGGAGCATGGGGTGGTAGATGAAAACCTCAAAGTGTGGGGAACTTCCAATCTCTATGTGTGCAGCAGTTCGGTGTTTCCCACTTCCGGGCAGGCTAATCCAACATTCCTGTTAGGCGTGTTTGCGGTCAGGCTAGCCCATCATCTCTCCGCGGTTGGGTTACGGGAGACCTCAGTTGGGCTCTCGATGTACCATAAATGATCTCAGTTATTATTCTAACACGGAATGAGGAAGCAGATCTTCCGAAGTGTCTAGGCTCCCTGTGCTGGTGCGACGATTTGCACCTGGTTGATTCAGGAAGTTCGGACCAAACCGTAAATATAGCCCGCAGGTTTGGCGCCCATATTTATGAACATCCCTTTGCGTCATTTGGAGATCAGCGCAACTGGAGTTTGGATCATTGCGACATCAAGTATTCATGGATACTTTTTCTCGACGCCGACGAAGTAGCCAATGAAGCCTTTGTCAAGGCCATGTCCAAGGCGGTGGCTGAAGCTCCTGCATCCACAGCGGGCTTTTATTGTTGCTGGAAACTAATCTATCAAGATCGCTGGTTAAAGCGGTGCGACTCTTTTCCCAAATGGCAGTTCCGGCTTATGCGCAAAGGTTCCGCGCGCTTCAGAGATTTTGGTCACGGCCAAAAAGAGGGGAAAGTCAACGGCACCATTGAATACCTTCCAGTCCCATATGATCACTATGCCCTGAGCAAAGGAATTGGCCCGTGGTTGGACCGCCATAATCGGTATGCGAGCCTTGAGGCATGCGTGCGTCTGACCACATCCATAAGCTGGAGAAACGTCTTGTCGATGCATGGTTCCAAGCGCAACCAGGCCCTGAAGCCGATAGTTAGTCGCATACCTGGCTGGCCCTTGCTGCGATTTTTTATGACTTACGTTTTGTTTTTCGGCTTTTTGGAAGGACGGCCAGGTTTCATCTATAGCGCCAACTTGGCGTATTATGAGTTTTTGATACGGATTAAAATGCGTGAGCAATCGCTTGGACGATTGCACCAAAAGTGAATCATCGGCAGATCGATCCGATGGCCTCGACACTCTGGGTGAAGCCGCCCGGATATGACTTTGCCGTTGCCTGGGGCAGTTTGAACCAGAATGTTTGGCCGTTGATGCCATCCTCATCAGTGAAGCTGAGCCAGCCCAACATGGAGCCTGTGCCCGCATAGAGCGAAACAAAAAACGGCCAATGCCCTTGGCTCGTCACGATACTTGTGCAGATAACAGGAGTTCCGTCGCCCAGCATTCCTCTGAAGGTGACCGTGCCCAAGGCGCTCACAGTCACGGCTCCGAATCCACTGCCGCCAGGTTTGGCGGAAGCATTTTCACTGCCCGCAAAACGCAATGCATACTTGCCCGCTTGCGGGGCGGAATTTGCATTGCAGTTAACAGCCACCTCGGCCACCACGACCGCAGTCCAAATGTTATCGCTGACTGCGCCGGTCAAGTGGCCGTTGGCCGAACCTAACCGTAGTTGCACGGTCAAGGGACTCAAGCCCGAGCGCGGGACATATGTGAGTGCCGCACCTGAGTCGGAAAACTCCCCGGAAAATGGGTAACTCCGGGCACCCAGGCGAAGTTTCGCACTGAAGGCACCAGTGCGCGTTACAGTGATGACAACTGCACCGGAACTTGCTTCCGCCGCATCGTTGGGGACGCTGAAAAGGCCTTGGTAGGTTCCGACGAAGGGGAGAAAAGGATTGGGGATGAAATTAGCCTGCATGACCAGATTGGACCCCACTAGGAATGAATACTTTGAGGAGGTGCCCACCACCTCGTTGTCACAGACCCAGTTGGCGAATACCCAGCCGTTGGCCGCAATGGCGGTGAGGGTGTATTTCTTGCCTGAATGGAGCGCCTTGCCGTTGAGATTCGGGACGACGCTGCCACGACCACTGATGAGAATATTGAAATTAGAGCCGACTTCGGTCTTGGCCATTCCGGGTACGAGGTTCTCGGCATTGAAGGCGACGGACATCTCCATGGTCGTGCCGAACGAATTTATGGCAGTTCCGGCCGAGGTAATTGTCGCCGACGCAGCCGCCAATCCGTTGCTATAGAGGTTGGCGACTTGGCTGGCGGAGAGGGCCCGATTATAGACGGCCACCCCGCTCAGGGAGCCGGAAAAATACTGCTCATAGCCCAGGTAGGTC
>JBEKCX010000655.1:0-3914 GCA_050014655.1 Occallatibacter sp.
GCCGATTTCCAAACCTGAAGCATATCTCAATCAGGTCGAGGCTGTTTACGAACATGATGCTTACAATTCACTCTCCATAGAAGGTTATCAAGTCACGCCTGAATTGATTGCGAAAATCCGCAAGGGAGTGTGGAATCCCGACGGTGATCCCCAGGACCGACAGCAGGTGGCTGCAATGGCGGCCAAGGGTTACTTGCTCGCGTTTCGCGCGGTTCAGAAAAGTGTGAAGCGGGTGTTGGACGGCGAAAATGCCGGCCAGGTGGTTCGAGAGGATTACCAACCATGGTATCGGGCTCTATTCAGCGAATCAGTTCGGGCTGGAATTCTGGCATCCCATCATCTGGCGGGGCACAGAAATGGCCCCGTGTATATACGCGCATCACGGCATCTGCCACTACCCCATGAGGCGGTTAATGATGCAATGGAAGCCCTGCTTGATTCTTTGGAGAACGAGCCCGAGCCCATCGCTCGTGCTGTCTTGGGCCATTGGCTTTTTGGTTTTATTCACCCTTACACGGACGGCAATGGCCGGATGGCACGGTTTCTAATGAACGTGATGATGGCCTCTGGAGGTTACCCTTGGACCATCGTGCGCACGGTTCGTCGGAAGCAGTATCTCGCCGCACTCGACGCAGCATCCGTGGGGCAGGATATTTTGCCGTTTGCAAACTTCATTCGAGAGGAGATGAACGTGGACTGGAGCCGGGAACCGGCCCGGGGCTAGAACCGAAAGCCGTCTGCGACTCGGAAACCGACCGGTAAGACTGTTCCCGATGCGAACTCGCGGCAGCCACAGGGACAGCTTTTGTCCAACCTCATGTACTGCGGTTTGGGCATGAAAAATGAACCGGCATCCTCACGCTTGCACCCTCTGTCTCGCTATGCATGCCCGACTCAGCACACAAGTTCGATTGGCCCTGGGCATTGCAAGCAATCTGAGCGACTGGCGCGATAACTGATTACATCCTGACAATGCGCAGTTCTCAAAATATAATGTTAAAAGAATAGTATGTCTGTGGAAAAATCGGAGTTGCATTCCCAGAAAAACATGCTAAACTAAATATGTCGGAAGCATGGCCCCTTTGAAGTGATATAAGAGGTAAGTACATGAACTTGCCTATGTTAGTTTCCGTGCATCCGACATCGTCCCCGACCGTGGGGAATGGATTGTAAGGAAGTCGAAGTAGTCGCAAGTAGAAGTAGAGTGGTCGCTGGCGTAGGGTAGTCGCTAGCATTGAGGCCAGTGCGCAAGCACTGGCCTCTTTGCTGTATCAATGGAAGGCATTGTGAAGCGGGCCTGATGCATGGCTTGCTGGCTCAGACGGTCGAGTTCTGCCACAAGAGCGAAGTCATGTGCTTGAAAGTGTGCCATTGATTGTGTTACACAACTGGTGACGAACTATTACGAACAACCTTTTACGAAAGGACTGAGCCATGACAATCCGGGTTGATGGGATCGGACCTCGCAAGCGATTTTGGATCATTCGTAATCCTCAATCGTGTCTTGGACCTTTGTTCTCGCTGGAAGCGCTGGCTTGTGGGCTTTGCCATTACTGTAGGGATACCGATATCAACTTGGAACTTCTCGCTAACTGCATATGAGGGGAGGGACCGCGGTATCGGTTTGCCGTGTATCACACCGGCCTTGCCATCGGATCGCATCGGGAAAAGCCCTGTGGCAAAACCACTCCCCCAAAGCCTCCGCCTGAGGAGGAGCTTTCGCCCGATGTGCAGGAACTCTTGGAACTCTTGGACGCGCTGGGTCCAGTGCCTGAGCCACTCACAGGAAAGGCTCTCCTTGTTGAACTTTTGGGGCAATTCCATTGGGGCTGTTCGCGTGCGGATCACATCATGCGGGAGTCGGATTGTTCCGGATTTAGCACACGGCACATCTATGCCCGCGCCCCATTCTGCCTGCGGTTGGACCTGTCTGGAGATTTTTGCTGGGCGAATTTTTCTGGGGCCTACATCTATTCTGTTCCTGGGCTTCCGCAGGGCAATACGCTGCGGGCTCACTGCGGGATGGTTAATTCTTATTGTGCGGCCAAACAGACGGAAGTCGAGTTGAGCGGCTTGTTTGTCGGGGCGTCCTTTCAAAATGCAAGAATTTCCTACGCACGGCTGGGCGGGGACTTCGCGCGCGCAGATTTTCGCAAGGCGCGTCTGAATGGTTGCCGTCTTTCGGGGAAATTCCATGGTGCGTTGCTGCAAGACATGGACCTGAGCACATGCAGCATTGACCCGGAAGCCAGGTTCGCGGGTGCGGATCTGCGAGGAGCGTGCGGCCTTTTTTACAGCGAGAAGCAACTCGTCGCCGCCCGCGTCCGGTCCGCGGACAGAGTCGTGGTAAAAACCGGACGGAAGATTGAGCTTCTCGACAGGGAATACGATCTCTGCTTCCCGGCGCAATTTCTGGCCTCGGTTCGCATCGCCGACGCGACTGGCGAATCGGCCGGACCGTCTATGAAAGACATTCCGGTCTCACTGTTGGAAGGGGATCCCACACAGAATGAATTCTCGGATGTGTCATTTCTGTATGACGTCGTCGGGATGGGCTTAACGAGGCTGGAAGGTGGTTCGGCCCCGGTCCTGAAAGCCCGGGGCGCAGTTTGGGATTTTCGATTCAACGCTCCCGGCGTTTCGCTCGTAAATTTCAATGCGGTTGGCCATAAAGTGTATTTGACTGGCAATCTCGACAAAGCCTGCCTTAAGGATTCGCAAATCGGTTTTCTCTCTCTCAACCAGGGATCATTCAAGAATTTCGATCTGACGGACGCTGACGTCAAACGGCTTGATTTGCGGATGGCGCCCACAGATTTGACCGGGCTGCGATTTCCGGCAAAGCTAAGGCATGTTCGGCTGGATTGTTTTCGTGAGGGAACCTATTTCCCGATAAGGGTGACAACCGGCACGGCTTGCGAGATCATCGCCGTGTGGAACTCCCCCGCCGAGTGCGATGCCTTAGCCAGGGGGGTTCTCCGTCGCGTTAAATCCTTGTCCGCCGCGATGAGGCAGCAACTCCTCTGTTCGAGCGGTTGCACCCCGTTCAGTTTGCTGGGAGGCGATTTGCGACCTCGGGGCAATCTCGCCATCGCAGTTGCAATTCTCATGAGGAAAAATCAAATGTTGTTGAACTCAATCCGGCTCGCGGCCATGCACGGAAACCAGTCAACTTCTAGCGGCCCTGCCGCGAGGCGTTGACACCCAGGTGTTCTGAACAGTTGGGCGGAAAACTCGTCCAATCCGCGACAAACACCAAAATGATTGCGAACCAGCAACGAATGGCAATTCTTATTGAAAATACAAATTCTTACCGCACAATAAGAATCGCGTTTTTTGATAATAATTTGTTGATTTATTACTGGAATATGGCATTCTTATTGGACAGTGAAAGCAACGGATTCCAGTGAAAGTGCGGTCATCCGCTACGAAAACGAGCTTGTCCACCATTTCAGGCAACTGATTGAGGAGGAAAGGGAATTGTGCTGGGCCATTCCGTCGGGAACGGGTGGCCGAGACCCTGTTTCGGCGGTCGAGTTGAAGCTGGATGCTCGAACCTGGAGCTTCAAGCCGGTTTACCTGTTGAAACCAAGCATTCCGGAGTTGGATTTGCTTCTGAAGAACTGGACTTGCTCGTCCCCGCCGCTGTTGGTTGCCCCGGAATTGACTGGGAGGATTTTGGAATTCTGCCGCCATAGACGACTGGCCGCCATTGACCTCAATGGATGCGCCTATCTTCGTGCCGACGGCTTGCTGGTGGATCGCCGGTCCCTGTCCGGCCGGGAGTTCCGATTTGAATTGGAGCCGCGCGATATTTTTGTCGGAAAGAGCGCGAGCATCATCCGCAGCCTGCTGACAGATCTCGATCGGGTCTGGGTTCAGAGCGAATTGGTTTCGCGCGCCAAGGCCAGCTC
>JBEKCX010000656.1:0-2640 GCA_050014655.1 Occallatibacter sp.
ACTCCAAAAGGATACACTTCGAAAGGATAATTGTCAGTTCCAGTTGGATCCTGCGGATCAGGTAAGACCAATTCATCCAATAAGCGTGTGGTTGAATGCATGTTATTCGTTGAAGATAATGTATTTTTTTCGTCGATAATTGTCGAAATGTCCTGACTGGATTGATATATTGCCGAGTCCAGCGAAAGAGACATGTCCAAACCATGTGCGGATTTGACTAAGGCGGCATTGGTGGAGCCCATTATCGTAGTTTGCTTTGAATAATTATTACAACCTGCTGTTGTGGTTAATATACTAATCAACAAGGTTACTCCGACAATAATTCCAATCTGATGTTTCATTTTGTGTATCACGTTATGGGCTAAACTCCGTACTATATTTATACGAAAAGGGCGGGAAAACTTTGCACTAATGTCTGCAAGCCATTATTCCATAGTCTTCGACCAAACTGTTTTGGAACGGAAACCGAGCCTTTCGAATAGAGCATCTCCAGTCATTACCCACACAATCAGCATTAGAGATAAAATTACTAATGGTAAAAGAGTCAACCATGGTACTTGTTGCATATATGCGGAGTTCGCAAGGCTTCCAAGTTCTATAAAACCCGGGCTGAGGCCGAAACCCAAATAGCCGAGGGCTGAGACATAGATAATCATAGCGACAGTGGTAAAGGCAAATACAGCAGGAATTGACAGAAATACACTCCGCAACCAAGTGTTTCCCTTTAGTGACGAATGATAGACTTCTTGCATTATACCTGCGGTACGAGGTAATATCACCAACCCAACCAACAAAGTAATCAAAATGACACCTTTATTTCCCGGCATGGATATCAAGAGAAGCAGTAAAACCAGCCAGGGAAAGGCACAGATAATATCTTTCGGCAGCATTACGATATCCTCAAGAGTATCACCTAACCAGTTATCCATCCTTCCGCAGTAAGCTGCCAGAATTGCCCAGCCACCGGCGATAACAGATACAACCGCGGCGCCTGCAAGACCGATTAATACGTCTGTCCTTATGCCTGAGATCAGACGGCCCAAGATGTCGCGTCCCAGTTCGTCAGTTCCAAGCAGATGCTTGGCATATGGAGGTTGCAGAATATTGAGAAGATGAATTTGAGAGCCATTGGGAGCTAACAAAGGTCCAAATACGGCCATCAGGAAGATTAAAGCGCAAAGTCCCAGAGAGAATATTAGCCATCCCTGGGGAATTCCATTTTTTACTATCAGCTTTTCGGAAACCGGTTCGATTAAGGCGGTTTGCCTGGCATAATGAACGTAGGCGATCTCGATTAATTCGGCAATCAGTTTCACTCCAACAATGATAATGACGAAGGCCCAGATGATACCAAAAATTACCGGGAAGTCTCTATTGTTTATACGTTCTATCAGAAGTGAACCGAGCCCCGGTTGCATAAGAAACCAGCCTGCCATAACGGTAGTGACTATAATTAACCCAACCAGTTTGAGTACCCTGATGGACAGTCTGATACTGATTTGTTGCACTAGATGGAGAGAGATGGTTTTTTCAGCCCGATTCGATAATATTCCATAGCCTGCTTGAACCAGTAACCAAGAGGGCATTAATGAACAAAAGAATGCCGACCAGAAAAACGGTATTTGGTGTTTAGGAATTGACTCGTGTTTTAAAATAAAAACAGCGATGAAGGCGCTGATGACAAACACAGGAATACCAGCACCGGCGCTGACCAGCACAAGTCGTAAAATTCCTCGTGCTTTAGCCCACCAAGTAGAACTTTTAATTACTCGATTGATAAAAACACCGACAAACAACAACATTCCGGCAATCATAATGCTCATTACACTGATTAAAGCGATCATAACTAACGTAACACCGAGATTCTGCCAGATTGTTGTTGACACTGAGGCCCCATTAAAAATGGACTTTGTCCATACATAATTTGTCCATTTTGCCCAACCCGCTAAATTATAGCGATAACTGGGGGAGGGAAAGACATAGGGCGAGGATAACCTCACAATTGGATTAAATGGTCTTCTGAGTGCTATCAGTATAAACCAGGTGGCGAACAGGATTATCCCTGCAAATGCTACCCTACGCACTGCCGCGATAAGCGTCCGCTTTTTCTCAGTGCTCATTTTTAGATCTCCCTGAAAAGCCACTCTATTATTTATACGAAAAGGATGGGAGAACTTTGCACTGATTTTTAGAACAAGCAAAATAATTAGGATAATAATAAGAATTATTGATGAAGTCACATTTCGCTATAATTTGTTACTTTTGAACACACATCAATATTTCTATTTGATTGTTTTATTGTTTCTTCATTTCTGCTATAATCCTATCAATTTATCAAAACAATGATTCAGGTTTTTCTCTTAATAAAGAATAAAAAACACCGTTAGCGGGAGAGAAAACTTTGAAAAAGCTATTTATCCTGTTTATCACATTAATTTTGTGTTTATCCACGGCTATCGCCTGTTCTGCTTCCGCGGTAATTACCAGCTCGACTACACCGTCCCAGACTACTCCCGCCCCTTCCGGTTGGACATATCAGGAAAATCCCGGTTACCCCTATGTTTCTTTCGAAGCAATTTGGGGAGCTTCACCCTCGGATGTATTCGCCGTGGGTGATAATGGTAACATCATTCATTATGA
>JBEKCX010000657.1:0-2992 GCA_050014655.1 Occallatibacter sp.
TACAGAACGCAAGCGATCAGAGATTGAAAAAAGTAGGCTGTCCCTACAGAGGCAGCTTGCTCTGGATGCTGCGCATATGGGCTGGTGGCAATATGACCCGGCAACCCAGATTGCTACCAATGATGAAGGTTACCAAAGAATATTCGGGGTCTCAGGCAGCCAGCGTCCGAATGAGGAGATTCTTAAACGCCTGCACCCTGATGACTTGCCGCGGGTTTGGGCGTCTGTTGAAGCCGCCCTTAATCCGGCCAATCCCCAGCCATATTCAGCGGAATATCGCATCTTTCTTAATGATGGGGCGGTCCGGTGGATTGAAGCGCACGGTATCGCCACCTTCGAGGGTGAGGGCTCCGCCCGGCGGGCGACGAGCCTTATTGGTACCGTAGCAGATATCACCGAACGTGTCCAGGCTGATGAAAAGCTCAAAGACAGTCAGAAACAATTGCTGGACATTATCGATGGTGCCCCCAACAGCATTTTTGTTAAAGACTTGCAGGGACGGTTTATCACCATAAATGCACAACTTGAGAAACTTCTGGGGAAGACTCGGGAAGAAATCAAAGGTAAGACCGATTACGATATTATCTCCCGGGACCAGGCGGCTAATTATCTGGACAATGACCGGAGAATCACAGAGAACGACAAGCCTGAACAATTGGAAGAGGAAGCTGATCTGGCTGACGGAAGGCACCATTATTTTCTGGCCAACAAATTCCCGCTTCATGATATTCACGGCAAGACTTATGCAGTGGCATCTGTATCCACAGATTTAACTGAATTTAAACAGGCTGAAAAAGCTGTGAGAGAAAGTGAAGAGAAATTCTCCAAAATTTTTCATTCCAGTCCCATTGGGATGGTGATGACTCATTTGCCGGAGGGGCGGTGTGTGGATGTCAATGAAGCTTATCTGAAAATGCTGGAGTATCGGCGGGAGGATGGTGATGACTCATTTGCCGGAGGGGCGGTGTGTGGATGTCAATGAAGCTTATCTGAAAATGCTGGAGTATCGGCGGGATGAAATTATTGGGCGTGATTCCCGTGATTTAAATATGCACATTAACCCCGATAAACGAGATGAAGTGTTCCGTCTGTTGCGCGAGCAAGGCAAAGTAACTAATATCGAGTTAAGTTTCCGGACTAAAACAGGACGGATCATAGAACTGCTATCGTCAATCGACAGGATTAGCCTGCAAGGACAGGAGTATTCCCTATCGACAAATATCGATATTACTGCGCGGAAACGGGCTGAAATTGAAGTCGTTCACTTGGCTTCATTCCCAGAGTATAATCCCATGCCTATTGTTGAAGTTAGCAGTGAAGGCGATGTCATATATGCCAATCCGTCGGCCCGCTTGCGGTTCCCACTAATGATCCACGGACAAAAACGCAAGTTTCTCATTGACTTCATCAACATCGTCAGAGATTCAGAAACGTCGGTAGCAGTTAAGGATGTCTATATTGACGAAAACTGGTATGAGGAGACGATGGCCTACGTGGCATCCACGAACACATACAGGCTTTATGCCAGGGAAATTACACTTCGTAAGAAATTTGAAGATGAATTGAAACAACGTACTGTGGACCTGGAAGCGTCAAACAAAGAACTGGAGGCATTTTCTTATTCCGTTTCTCATGACTTGAGAGCGCCGTTAAGGAGTATTACTGGTTTCAGCACTATCCTCCTGGAAGATTACCAAAGCGAGTTGGATAAAGAAGGGAAAACCTACTTAAAGAAAATATCCGATTCCGGCGAACTAATGGGGCAGTTGATGGATGACCTGCTCAAATTGTCCCGGGTCACGCGAAGCGATCTGAATATAGAAAAGTTAGATCTAAGCGATATGGCCCGGAACATTGTTGACGAACTCCGAAATGATGAGCCGAAACGGAAGGTGAAAGTTATTATTGCCCCCAACATAACCGCCAACGGTGATAAGAATCTGTTAGGCTTAGTACTGCAGAATTTATTGGGCAATGCCTGGAAATACAGCAGCAAGACTTCAGAACCACGAATTGAAATGGGTACAGTTGAGCATAACGGAAAACAGGCTTATTTTGTCCACGATAATGGGGTCGGATTTGACATGACTTATGCAGATAAACTATTCAAGCCTTTCCAACGTCTTCACAAAGCAACAGAATTTACCGGAACCGGTATTGGTCTGGCAACGGTGCAGCGCATCATCCGGCGCCACGGCGGAGAGGTTTGGGCTGAATCCAAGGTTGGAGAGGGAGCCACGTTTTACTTCACTTTAAATTAGAGAACGGGAAATTAAAGAGCTATAATGAAAAGAAGCAGCTATTCGAAAAATACAGCCTGAGGAACAAATATGAAACGATTTGTTATTTTACTGGTTGATGATGAGGAGCGAATTCTCAACTTTCTTAAGACGAAACTCAAATTGTTAGCCTATGAAGTGATACTTGCCAGTAATGGTATCGAAGCTCTGGAACAGATTCGTGGACAGGAACCTGATTTGGTGGTACTTGATGTGATGATGCCCAAAAAAGATGGGTTTGAGACTCTGAAAGAGCTGCGCACTTTTTCAGCTGTTCCGGTGATTATGCTTAGTGCCAGAGGTGATGACGCCGATCGGATAAAAGGATTAGGATTGGGGGCTGATGATTATATTGCGAAGCCCTTTAACCCGGATGAACTTGTTGCCAGGATTGAAGCGATAAGACGGCGACTAAGTTCGCTTGAACGGAAGAACATCCCCAGAGAGCTTATCGTTCAAGACCTGAAGATCAATTTTGATGAACGTCATTTAACTGTCCGCGGTAAGGAAGAGAAACTTACTCGAATAGAATGGTTATTGTTGAGTGAACTAGCCATAAATTCAGGCCATTTGATGACTTATTACGATTTATTGTCCGCCATCTGGGGACCTGAGTATCGAGATGACGTTCAGATATTGAGAACATGGATTAGCCGCTTAAGAAAACAAATAGAAATTGATCCATCCGATGCTAAAATTATCAGTACGGTCCC
>JBEKCX010000658.1:0-4630 GCA_050014655.1 Occallatibacter sp.
CCGGAAGCTGCCGTCTCCCATTCACATGCTGGGAATGCTCCGTTCTGCGGCACCTGCGGCTCTCAATGCGTCGTGACCGGCACATGCTTTATGTGCCCCTCATGTGCAACGAGCGTCGGCGGGTGCTCGTAGTCGTTTAGATACAAACACTTAGTAGGATAAGGAGACGTTATTATTGCAACTCTTTTTCACTCTAACACAGGTATCTTTTTCTTCAACCCTAACCCCACATAACCCGAATGATGCACCGGGGTTGCGTAGACAATGCGCAGCCCTTTCACTCTTTAAGTGTTGGGCCAAAAGTAGCAACAGCAAGCACGGAGCAAAGTATGGCAACTGACAGCAATAGATTCTTTGAGAAGGTCTACGAGGGTACGAGTGCGGCGCTGCTGCAATGAGCTATTACTGCGAATTGGTTCGCGTGGAGAGATTTGAACTCCCGACCCCTCCGTCCCAGGCGGAGTGCGCTACCGGACTGCGCTACACACGGAAAATTGGTGGACCTGGAGGCATCGAAGCCCCGACCTCCTGAGTGCGAAACAGGCGCTAGACCCTTCATCCGTTATGATGTGACGCTGGATGGCGCACTGAGGGGCCTCTCTTGCCGGGTATTACAAATGACTAAAACCTCCAATGGCGCTAATATGCGTGTCGCAATAGTGCGACACGCATATTAGCGTGTCGCTAGTTAGCAAAATTTGATAGAGTGGTGATATATGGAATCTCTACGCAATCCCTTCTGGTTCGGCGGAGATGTCGGTGCCGAAGGCTTGGTTGACCGTGACACGGAAACCGCACAGGTGGAACGAACGATCCGTGACGGGAGCAAACTGTTTCTTATTGGCCCCCGGCGTTTTGGGAAAAGTTCCATCCTTCGCGCGGCGTCAGAACGACTTGCCGCTAAAGGCGCAATCGTGATCCGTGTCGACGCAGACCCTATATCGAGTCTGAACGATCTGGTCGAAAAGATTGTTACCCTGAGTGCCTCCCACCTGAAGGGGAAGGTCCACCAAGTGGTCGACAATCTTGGCGATTTCTTCTCAAAGCTCAGGCCAGAGGCAAAATTCGACATAAACGAGCGCGAGTGGAATGTCACTCTTGGCGTTCGAACAGACGATGAGGGAACCCAAGGAATTCAGAACCTTGTGGAGGCACTCAACGGTCTGGAAAAGCTCGCCATGGCGCAGCCGACATCGAAACCCGTTGGCCTGGTCATAGACGAGTTCCAAAGAGTGGTCGAACTCGGCGGCCAGCGTGCTGAAGCCCAACTTCGTTCGGCCATCCAGCAGCACTCGCGTGTTGGTTACGTCTTTGCCGGGTCCAATACGCGGTTGCTTACGGCGATGACAATGAATCATGATCGCCCTTTTTACCGACTTGGGACAGTGATGACGGTCGGTGCGGTTCCGCGCCAGGATTTCGCGGGTTTCATTACCAAGAATCTTCGCAAAAGCGGTTTTCGAGTTGCCGATCCCGCCATCGTGGCCACCCTCCTTGCGATGGCAGAGGATGTGCCATACAACGTCCAAAGCCTCGCGAATAGTTGTTGGAATGAATTGCTTTCCACCCGTGGAACAGGAGAACCGATACTCACCGCAGACGTTTTGCAGAAAGCCCTAGTCCGAGCGGTTATGGAACTCGATCCTATCTACACTGGAACCTGGACCAAACTGACAACCATTCAGCAGAATACCCTGCGAGCCGTCATACGCGAGGATGGCAAAGGTCTGTCATCCGCTCCGGTTGTCCGAACGATTGGTGCGGCATCGTCCACGGTGCATCGCGCACTCGAAGGCTTGAGGAACCAGAACGTCCTCCGGGATGATGCTGCTGATGGGAAAATCCAACTCAGATTCGACGATCCGTTTTTCGCCCACTGGATCAGAATGCGCGCTATGAATTTGAAATAGCCCCTCGACTCAGCATCCGCACTAACCCAAAGTCAGCGTCCTCCGCTGGACTGCGGTTGCCTCCCATATACACACACGCTAAAATGCGGCAGGAGCGCGACGCAGCGCGCGCCAAATCACAGAGCAAGCCGCGGAGATCGCACGGCTCACGCATATAACCCAGAAGTAAGGAGCACATCAATGACCACTCCCGCCGCAACACCACTGACCCCGGAACAAGCTCGGATTATTGCAGAGAGAAAAGCTGCACTCGTCGCCGCCGTCGAAGATCGGCTCCCGGAATTCGTCAAGGCGTGCCGCGATCCCGAGGTCCCAAAGATCATTATTCAACATCAGGACGCCTTTGGTGCTGACTATCAAGACGACGAGTACCTCCTTCTGGGTAGGGCAATTAAATACGCTGGTATCCACGGTAAAGAACTTAGGATTCATGGCAAGAACAGGGAAACACTCGATCAGGTCTAACCCTCCACAGTAGTCGAGGCCAGCCCGGAGTCAATTCCGGGCATTTTTGCGTTTACGAGGAGATGTAACCATGATCCCAACACAAGAGCACCCCGGCCAGTATTGGCGCAGCTCAGACCCAGCGGATATTTGGCTTAACGAGGCCGGAGCGGAGTCTCCGACACTGATCACCTGTCAGACGCCCCAGGGTAGCACCGCAACCGTGCGCGTGGACGACTTGAAGTTTATCGGCGAAGGATTGTTTGGCGACGGCCGTCCGTGCCTTGGCGGCGGCAACGTCAACTGGACGGGCGCGAGCTACCGTTACGGCGTCTACTTGGTTCACAAGCCATACAGCGGTCCTGCGGTTGTAATCCTACAGTCGTCTGGCGGCGGTGCGGAAGGGCTCATGCTTTCGTCTACCACCAGCGTAGAGACATGGGAGTACCTTGCCGCTACGTCCAAGCCTGAGATGCTCTGGAACATCTGCCACGAACTCTATGAGCTACGTCGTGAGGGTCTCGAAGGAATGAAGCGCAGCATCTTCGCCGCCTTTATCGAAGGCCGTCTGAAGAAATCGAGAAGGCGGAGGGGTGTCATTTCCGTGACCATGGGGGCAGCAGCTTGAACTACGCCGGCATCTTTACCTGTGTCCTTCTCTTCGTCATCCTCCCACTCGCAGCATGTCTGCATGAGTGCTACATCCGACGCCACACCTACACAGAGACCAGCGATGCCAGCATCCAGCACCGTCTACTACCATGTGACCCCGACCTGCAATGTCCCCAAGATTATGCGCGAGGGGTTGGTCCCGGGGCGCGGTTCCCGATCCCGAAGGTTGGGCGAGTCGCGTGAGGCCGTCTACCTATTCAAAGGACGCGAGGACGCTGCTGACGGCCTCGCGAACTGGCTAGGCGACGAACTGCCGGAAGATGAGCCAGTTGCTCTCATAATGGTCAATCTCCCGGCAGGAGCCTGCATTCTCGATACGACAGCCGACTATGAGCTTGTCGTCGCGGATCACATCCCACCTGAAAACCTCACCGTTATGGAATTCAACTGGTAACAACACCTTAACGTAGTGTTCTGAAGTCATACAGTGGCAGTGGTATATTGTATGTGACGGCGTGGAGAGCCCGTTTCCGAGTCGGCCCCTGTTTTGACTCGGCTCTCAGCGCCATGATTGCCCATAGGGCATCACAGGAGTCGCAAACAATGATTTTTCGGAAGTACGCCGCTGCAAGTCTCGCCTTGGCCTTTTTCGCGGCAACATCGATTTCAGCGTCCGCGGCATCGGGCTTCCTGCATTTTGGAGCGAAGAAGCAGCAGAATGACCCGATAGATGTACGCAAACTCACTCCCAGTCAGAGCGCGCTAATTGATCGGGCCATCGTGCGAGAGCATGCTGTCGTTGCGGCGGTCAAAGAGCGTGCCCCGCTCGTCGAAACCTATATCCAAAACATGCGCCCCGACCCGGTTGTTACCCAGTATCCGGCGTCAGATCGCTACTTCCTTGATCGCGTGCAATTCAGCAAGATCATTGCCGATGAGGAGTATCAGATCAATCCGTCGACCGCATACGACAAGGCAAAGCGTAGCGCCGTCTCGGCACTAAAGAATCCGCTGTCGTACTTCGCGGCCCTCCGCGGCGACGTCCAGATGACGTACCAGGACAGTGGATTTGTGCAAATGGTGCTCGTGGATTCAACCTCCTTCGACCGCAACCACTACACATTCAGTTTTGTCCAAAACCAATTCCTTGGCAACATTCCAACGGCCGTCTTCGACGTAACACCCGCCGCTGGAAAAGGTGGCAAGGGGCACTTCTTTGGTCGGATTTGGGTGGAGACGCGCAGCGCAAATATTGTTCGGTTCAACGGCAGATTCACCGGCTCTGTGCAAGAGCACAAGGAGTATTACCACTTCGATTCCTGGCGCGCCAACGTGCAGCCGGATCTCTGGCTTCCTACATCCTTCTATGTTGAAGAGAGTGATTCCAACAGCGTAACGCATACACTCAGGTTCAAGGCGGTTAGCCATATTTGGGGCTACCAGTTGAAAGTGTTGCCGCCAGATGCGGACTCGAGCGCCACCTTTCTTTCGGTTGTAGGAGCCATCGACGTGGCCGATACGCCAGACCTCAGCCCTCTCGGAGCACAGCGCGAATGGGTGCAGCAGGCTGAAGACAACGCCGTCGAACGGCTGTTCCAGGCTGGGATCATTGATGCGCCCAGCGACTTCGACAAGACCCTCGAAGCGCTCGCAAGCAACATCCT
>JBEKCX010000659.1:0-8535 GCA_050014655.1 Occallatibacter sp.
TCAACCGCTTCACTGAAAACTACAACCAACGCTGCCGCCCCTTCGCATGGACGGCCACAGCAGATTCCATCTTTCAAAAACTCTCACGACTATGCAATCGTATTTCTGGGACACTACACTAGAGCAATAGCAAGAATAGTGTAATGTAGTGGAGGCGATACTCCGCGACGCACACGAGATGGCACGAGCCTATGCGGATGATCTGCGCCTAAAGATTTTCGAGGCGCATGCGAATGGACACGGGAGTTTCCGGACGCTGTCGAGGGTGTTCGGAGTGAGCCTGGGCTATGTGGAGAAGATTTTCCGCCAAAGGAAGAAGAACGGGAACAGCCTGCGGGTTCGCCACCGGCCTGGGCCGAAGAGCCGTGTCAGTCCGGCGATGGCCGATCGGATGGTGGAGCTGGTCGAGGCCAATCCCGACCTGACGGTGGCTGAGCTGCGCGAGCGGATCGTCGCCGATAGCGGCGTGGAAATGAGCTGGTCGCTGGTGCGGCTTTGGGTTGTGCGGCTTGGGCTGCGGCTGAAAAAAAGTCGCTCCACGCCCAGGAGCGGGACACGGAAGCGAATCTCCAGCGGCGCAAAGAGTTCCTCGAAGCGATCTGCGGCATCCCGCCGGAGCGATTGATTTATCTGGATGAAAGCGGTGTCACGACCTCCATGACGCGGCTGCGGGGACGTTGCCGCGGAGGGCGGCGCATCCACGAGGCCACCCCCGGCGGTCACTGGAAAATCATGACCATCCTGGGCGCCATGAGCCTGGGCGGAATGATCGCGGCCATGACCATCGAAGAGCCCACCGACACCGATATTTTCCTGGCTTACGTCGAACATGTGCTGTGCCCGAAGCTGGAACCAGGCCATGTTGTGGTGATGGACAACCTCAGTCCGCATAAAGTCGAGAGTGTCTGCGAACTGATCGAGAAACGAGGAGCCAAAGTGCTCTATCTACCGCCCTATTCGCCGGACCTGAACCCCATCGAAAAAGCCTGGTCCAAGCTCAAACAACTGCTGCGCTCAAGCAAGGCACGTTCCAAAGAGGCCCTCGACCAGGCCATCACCGAGCTGCTCCCATGCATTACATCTCAAGACGCTCAGGCATGGTTCAGACTTCGCTTTGGAGCATTACAGTAATACTGCTATTGCTCTAGGTGGCTGACTGCGTCAATTGGTCAGCCTGCATAAGCCGTTCCAGAGGGACCGACAGCGACAGATTGCCAAATCTGCACCGAGTAGGTTTGACTTCCCACCGTCCCGCAAATGTCGAGGGGTAAAGATCAGTTCAAGTGAATTGGGCTGGCCAAGATTCGGCCAGGCAGCGCGCAGAACGCGAGAGGGATCTTGATCTTCATCGGTTCCGCCGCACACACACGAGCGGTGTTGGGCATGCATGATGCAGCCATTGCGAATTGAAGGCCGTTGTATTTCTTCCAGAAAGCTGCTGTCGATCCACGTCGCATGAGAGTTCTCCTTGGTACGGTGAAACGGTTGAATTGCATTGAGGTGAGTCCGCCGGCTGACGAGCCGATGGGTAGATTGGGAAAGGTTGGGAGCATCCACAATGCGAGGAAGGAGAGCGACCCCTTTGAAAGCGGGCCGCCACATGAAGCACTCGGTTGCCGTGGACACGGCTTCGGTTTGCGGAGCTTTCGCTCAACGCAAGATGTCTAAAGGCGGAGCATTTGCTCGACGCATAGGGTGAAAAGTCAGGGACGCTAATCTTGCGGATGAGCGTCCCTGATCTTGGTTGCGGCTAGTCTACGAACGACACAGCCGGCAGATGGGCGTAGAGGTTGGGCTTAAAAAAGGCAACTTCCACAATCGCGCCATGAAGTTTCTTGCCGTAAAAACCGGTGAGAACTCCCAGGGCAAAAGCATCCCGTAAGGCAGAAATGGCTAGGTATAGATGTTGGGACATTTCGCTCCTAGTTCGCAGCCGAAGTTGAGGCTTGAGACGCCGCGGGTGCCAAATTGAAGGCGGCTGGGTAATGTGGCGTGGGGACCGACAGACTGAGTTGCAGCCGATCGTACTTCTTCCAGAAGTGTGTGTTTGTGTTCTGCATTTGGTCAGATTCCTTTGGTTGAGGTTGCGGTTATGGCAAACGCGATGGGGCGCAGGCTGCCAAAAGGCGCCACGCCATCCTCGAATCTTGCCGGTGGTGGAGAGAATGCTGGTCGGCCCCGGAATGGCGACCGACCAATCTGCAAAAAGAATGGGCGCCCAAGGAAGGGGCGCCCGAAAAAGGAATCGAAATGCGAACAACACTGCGATAAGTATGTCACAGGAGTTGCGCGCTTCAAGATCGTTGTTGGAGTGGTTCTCGGGGTGTAGGGGGGTATGGGAATGTTGGTTTATTGGGTTTTACGGATTCAGTGTCCGCATAGTGGGTTGTTCAACAGCTACTTTTTGAGAGTCAAAAATCTCAATGTATCTGTGGCAGCGGTGGCGCGCCAACCTCCGGCTGGTCGTCTTCTGCGTTTGAGCCGACGTAGTACGTCCGCCCAAGAATCGACAGAGTGTCGTCTCTCCCAGTGCGTTCCTTGAGCGCGATTATGGTGTGCAGATCTCGCAGCCTTCCCAAAACGTCAAACCGCGGGGCCGCTTCGGTCTGGAGAATCCCCTCCTCCACAAGCACTCGCGCCGAGGCAAAGTCTCCGTGCTCAAGGTACCGAGTTGCCGATTCCAGGTAGACCCATCCGCTCGATATAGTGAGTTGTTCGGTGTTGCGATTCATTCGTTAATTCCTCGACATGTGCGCTGGGTTTGGACGGGAAAATGAAGACTCCCTGGGGGGGAATGGGTTGAGACGTCACCGCTTCAGCCACTTCAATGTCACGAAGCACGCCGTCTAATTGCTCCTGAACCGCTAAATAGAACGGCCCTTCGCACAAGCGTTTCCCCTCAGCTGCTGCTGCCTTTGCGTTCCGAAAATGCCGCTGACTGAGATACTGCTTTGCAAATTTGAGATAGGCCTCGCCGCGCGTCTTCGCCATTTCCTTCACCGCAGCAAGACTCCGCTGCGCATCCTGCCGTGCCGCCAAACAAACAGTTCCCGGTCGCATACCGATTCTCCTTTTGATAAGTTCCGCCCGAGATATCAGACGACAGTTCAGTTCAAAATCTTCCGCCATCACGCCAACACCGCCGCATCAGCGATGCAACTCCTCGCGTACCAATCCTCCTCCGCGCAGCCGAGATAGTCTCACCCGCATGCAGTAACATCACGCGCAGCCGACACATTTCACACCACCAATGTCTTGCCTCTCCACCCGATTGTTCTCCTCTCCCCGCCGCAAACCGAAACACGAAAGCGACACAACTCGCATCGCCGAACGCAATTTCAACGACCGCAACATCACGCGCAGCCGACACCTTTCACACCGCCAACGTCTTGCCTCTCCACCCGATTGTTTTCCTACGCTCGTCGCAAAAGTCGCAGGTAAGCAACGCGACTCGCAGTGCAAAAAGAGCAACCCGCTACGCACAACATCACGCGCAGCCGACACGTTTCAGTCCGCCAACGTATTGCCTCTCCACCCGATTGTTTTCCTACGCTCGTCGCAAACTGCAACAGAAAAAGCGAACGCTAGCGGAGTAGATTGCGCGACCTTAAGCGCCACTGCACCACATACAGGCCAACCCCGAAAAGAGCGAATCGCGGCGCATTTCACGGCGTAAAGTAGCGCGAACAACCATGAGACCGTGAAAAAGACCACAAAAAGGAGTTTGTAGCGGGTAGATGGTCAATCATAAGTCTCGTATTTTACGCAAGTTAGGAATAGTCTCTCGGCCAATGCTATGCGGCGGTTACGCAGTGGTTACGCGGCGGTTACGCGGCGGTTATGCAGTGGTTATGCAAGTAGGCCCGGAGGACGGTCTATAGCCCACCACCAACCAGTTTGGTTTACATGGGCGCAACTAAGGCCCCAGCTTTAGAATCGCTGGAGCCCTGTTTTACGTCACAGTCGAATGCAATCAGGCTTTCAGTGAGGTGTCAGGCGGGCCGTATAGATGTCAGATAGTCTTTGACTGACACCTGGACCACGGAGCGGTTTTGTACAACGCGCATCGGGGCATCTGTTCCATTAGCTCGGAACTGCGAGACGGTTACCACCCCGACTGGGAGCGACGTTGAATAAACTTCTCGGGATAAAATAACCGCATCTTCGTCGTTATCGACGAAGTAGATGAGCCCTTGGATCTGCCGTTCGGTTTCAAGTTTTTTCCGGATTTGTGCGTACCGGTCTTTCGACTTGATCGTCCTTTCGTACTCAATTCCGAGATAGATAACCGCACTCGAATCGTACGGGGCTGTAACTTCAGCGATCGAATCGTAGTCCTTTTGGGTCGGTCGATTCGCTGCTATATTGAGCGATTTGAGTTGCCGGTCGCCGATCCATTGTCGAACATTGAACACTTGGCGAGCCGCAATTTCGATCTGATTCAATCCAAGAAAATGTGAAATCTGCCGGACGTCTGCGAGCGTCTCTGTGTCGGCAGTTACGCTAAGAATCCCCATACCAGAGATCTGTAATGTGTTGAGACCAGCGTGTGTAATTGCAAATACCCGCCCCTGATAAGGCCAGCACTGGGGGTAAGTTTGCAGTTGATCGTGTTTCACTAGACGCGTCAATCGTCGGTTCCGGCAGTCGTAATTCGTCTCCTTTGTCTGCCCGGCGATCAGCAACTCCAGCTGAAGGCGACTGATAAAAGTCGCATTTCGGATGAGTTTGAGGAGCGGGAGATCCTTCGCTGGGTTGAGTGTAGAGGTGCCTTTGTGGATCACCGGCCGTCCAGTAATTCGAGAAATGTCGTCTTGTCGTTGCATGTAATTCTCCAACTTCCGAGGGCGGTCTAGAGAACCGATTCCCTCTTCAACTACAGCAGTGGTTCGTGGTCTAAAACCTAATAATTCGAAGAAAGGATGCGGTCTGCATCGGCATTGTCAGAACCCTGAGACCGGGTCGTTAGTCGGCTCAAATTCAGGCAAAGGGTCACACATTGGGCGTGCAGCTATTCCTGCCATAGCGCGTACCACCGATAGGGCACTTGAGAAACGGAGCGCGGCATCCGCCCCACGACTTTCAAATAGTGCTGCTACGACAACCCCTACCGGGACTTTTGCCGAACAGACTTCCCTCGATAAGATGACTGCATCAGCTTCAGTATCCACTATGTACAAGAGGCCATGAATCTGATTGTCCGCCTCGATGTTCTGCCGCATTCGCGCATACCGAACCTTCGACTTCAAACTCCTTTCGTACTGGATCCCCAGATAGATTTGGGTGTTACTGTCCGTGACCCCAGCGATCACAGCGAGCGAATCGTAGACTTTTCGTGTCGGACATCTCACCACTTTATTCATAGATCTCAACTCGCGGGCGCGAATAAACTGAAGGACAACGAACGATTCTCGCGCAGCAATTTCGATCCGATTCAGCATGAGGTAGCGCGGCATTTGTACGACGTTAGGCTGCGTTTTTACGTAGGCGTGTGATCTAAACAGCCCGAGTCCGGCCAGTTCTAATATCTTCATTCCCCGTTCGGTAATCCCAAAAACTTGGCCGCGATATGAGTAACATGGTGGGTAAACTTTTATCTGGCCGAGTTCTACCAGGCGTGCTAATCGCCGGTTCCGGCTGACGTAATTCGTCTCCTTTGTCTGCCCGGCGATCAGAAGTTCAAGCTGTTGACGGCTGATAAAAGTCGCGTCGCGGATGAGTTTGAGGAGCGGGAGATCCTTCGCTGGGTTGAGTGTAGAGGTGCCTTTGTGGGTCACCGGCCGTCGATCAGTCCGAGAAATGACGTCTTGTCCTTGCACATGATCCTCCAGCTTCCGAGAGCAGTCCAGATAACCGATTCCCTCTTCATCAACAGCAACGTTTCTTGGTGCAAAGCGTAATAACTCGAAGACAGTATGCGAGCCGGGCCGTCGCGTCGCCAGTCCGAATTGAAGTCAATCATCCCCTCGATCGTGCTCCGAACACACACAAGGAAGCGGTCTACCTCGGCATCATCGGGCGCTCTAGACCGGAGCATCAGCCTGTTTGATTCCATGTAGCGGGTGACCCCCTCGGTGTAATATTTCGCTTGGAGTATCTCCTGGGGAGAGTCAAAGTATGGCTTCGTAGCTGCGTTGATCCGCACAAAACCGCCAATCGAATGCTTATACTTCTCGGGTGATCCGACCTTAATGTGGGTCGTATTCATGAACGCCGACCGACACCGCAGAAGGGCTCCAGTGCGCGGATCAACCCTCTTATTGAGGTACCAATGCGAGCCGAATGAGATGCACTGAACGATCACTGAGGCTCCCCAGAATTATCACTTTCACCGACAGCGTTTGTCTGCCTCTGTTGGTTGAGCTGGTTCCGGAGTGAAGTTGTGCGCTGCTGTAGTGCTTGTACTTGAGCCTCCAGCCGGCGATTGCGGCTGCAGCATTGGCTCGCGCCAGCGCAATATCCACGTCAGATTGGGCAGTTGAAGCGCTGTCGTTGTCGGCAACTGGACTCTTCCTCTTGAACCCGGCGGCCTTGAATTGCGAGCCCGACTCGATGGCAAATTCGCTGGCAGCTGCGACCGAGGGGATACTGCTTACCTCTTGGGACTGCTCGCTGCCGGGTGCTTCGGTCTGCTGTTCGGATGTTGAATTCGCGGACGGGCCGCTGAGCGTTAGGAACGACAATTTGGGCAAAGTCGCGCTGTCTATCTCGCGCGGCGCGTCGCCGTTTTCACGCAGTTCGCGCTCGTACTGGTCGTTGAGCCGCTCTACAAGCTCGTTGTGAATCTTGATGACTCGCATGTTGTGGAAGCGCGCGAAGTTGCGGGAGTTGGTGAGTTGGAGCACTATGTCGACCGTGACACGAAGCCGTTGGTCGCGCTGACGCATCAGCCAGAGGACGTAAAGGAGGAGGAGGAGGATCGCAACCAACGCGCACATTAGGCCCCAGAACTCGACACTCAGGAGTAGGTCGTGGACGAGTTGCATGTGCCACCGGGAGAGTATCCCTCCATAGTTTGTGTCGCTGGGATTGACAGCGTGAGTGGCGCTTTCAACCGCGCTCGGACGTGTCGTAACGTCGCACTTCTTCTGCCCAATCGTCGGATCCCCATTGTCTGGCAGCTGATCCGTATTTGGATAAACCTCGTGGGCCCTGGCTGCTGTTGGGATGACCCGGCACCGCCCTGTTGCGCCCCGGGAATGAACGCCTGGTTGGGCGCTACGCCCTCCTGAGACTGAGGGTCGTCCGGCTGCGCCTTCTGGGGTTGCTGTGCGTTAGCGGCAAGCGTAGCTGCAATAAAGATGATCCCCAATGTACGATGCTTCACGATTTCCTCCCGCTACGTACAGTCTTTTTGCCGGCATAATCTGTTCGTTTTGCTTCCAGGTCGAGGGTCGGAAAACGAAGGTTCAGACCCTGTGAATCCTGCATCAGCTCCGCCATAGACGGATAGAGATTGTTGATTTCTTTGTTCGCGATGAAGTGCATGTCAGGTCGCCGTACATGGATATGTTTATGGACCATTCCCTTATCTGGATCGGACATCACCACCTGCATCTGGCCGCGAGGAAGGCGCTTAAGTTGCTCGTCCCTTATCTGCAATTCATAGAAGTCGGACTTCGTTCCGCTGGTCTGCTCCTCGAACTTATTCCCAGTCAGGATGCCGCCCTTCTCGACGCGAACGGAAACGCGGTCACGCTTCACCTCGCCGCCCTCCTTGCGAAATTGCTCTGTGGTTTTTTCGTCCTTCATCGTCATCATGAATGCATTATTGGGCCCCGATGTGAGAGAGTCCTTGAGGCCAAACCCGACAGGATCGAGTTGCCCGTAGTTCTGTAGCGCGAACATGAACGCGACATTCCCGCCACGTGCGGTTTGAAGAATGCGTGAGAAGTTCGCATAGGCGAACGGCGCAAATTCGTCCATCAGCACAGAAATAAATTCATGGTTGTCCCCATGGCCAGTCTCTGCGTATCGCTGCCCAAGTGTGAGTTGTAGGTTCTGAAGAATGATTCGTCCGAGGGACGTCACGGCGTCTTGGTTCACGTTGATATTCAGACTGACGTACAAAATGAGATTTTGATCGAGCACATCTTCCATGGTCAGAAGATTTTCGTAGGGTCCCGTAATCGTAGCTAGTGAGTCACCCATATACGTCATCATGTGATTGATGAGGCCTTGGATCTTCGACACGCGATCCTTGTCTTGGAATGTGGCCAGTAAATTTTGGATGCTGATTTCTAGGGTCAACATCTGTTGTCGAGTCACATTTATATTCGCACGAGCATTGTCGAGTGCGATCTTGATCTGTCTGGCGAGGATCTTTTCGTCGTAGGCTGTGACGAGTAGGTCATAAAAGTTGATCCGCTTGCCCGAGTGGTGAAGGATGCGGGTGATATTCTCCAGATACACCCGTTGATGTTGGTCAAAGAAGTCGTCTCCTCCGTCGACCTTGAATGACTCGAAGACAAAGCCGACGTGAGAATCCAGATTTCCGTGCGGAGCATGGAGTGGGTTGAAGCCGACAGATTTCTC
>JBEKCX010000660.1:0-3228 GCA_050014655.1 Occallatibacter sp.
TTGCGCTGCATCCACAGCAGCCGACGCTTGGACGAGTTCTGGAAACACCGGCTCAATCAACACGCCAAACGCAATGACACCCTCAGCCTGTCTGCTTAACGAAGAATTTTGTCCTGCACCCTCACGAGGCTGTTAAGGCCATAGTGGGCAAGTCACTTATGTCAAGGCTTGGCGTCCACATTCGCCTTAAAGGCCAGTTTGCGGAAACTGAAATCAACGATGCGATTGCCAAAGGGCTTTCGCAAGTTCACATCAGAATAATCCGAAACTGAATTCGGAAGCTCTCTGGCTTATCGCCAGAAAGCTTTTTTCTTGGGGCCAAGGCGACTGAACCGCCTTTATCGCACAACAGCAGAGAGATCAGCCGTCTCGTGTTAAAGACCTACGGAAGCTTGGGTTTCCGTGTTGAAGGCTTTGGGACCTTTAACGCAGCCTCCACCTTTGCAAGCCGCTGCTCTAACGCGGCAATCTGAGGCGACACGGATTCAACTTGACGGGTTAATCTTTGGAACTCATCCTCAAGAAGGCCAGCGGCGACGGTTAAAGCCATGTTAGAAGCCTCACCGAGCCCATGACGGTTGAGGTGAACCGTGTCCTCTTTGAGTTCCCCGTTCTCATTAAACCTGCGGACTTCAAGGCTCTGAAATGGATTTCCTGGATTTGAAAAGCGACGAAGTGCATTCCAGGCTTGTAATATCATTGGTATCAGGCCGATTAGGGAGGCGACAGATCCAGCGATGTACAAAATCTCAAGACCTGACTCGTGCTCAACAAGGATCACCTCGGCTTTTTCCTTTGTAAGCAGATGGCCGCGCCCTTGCAAATCGCCAGCGACAGCTGAACAGTGGAATCCCAATTCCACCTCAAGGGATCGGATCAAATCACGATATTCATGGTATGAATTGACGGTGTCGCGCAATTTCAATGAAGCAATCTTTTTGGGTGTGACACCCATTGCCCTGGCAGCAGTGGCGAATTTAGCCTTGAAGGCATCCTGTCGGTAATCGTTCATAGGCTTACAGCCTCGTCTTCCCCTCCAGCCTTGCCTTCGCCCATCTGGCTTTGGCCGCCGCTCTGAGTTTGACCCTGGTTGCTGGACGGCGGCGACGATCCTTGTTTTTGGCTTTCGTTGGTGGTGGGGTGGCTTTCACCACGGGCCGGGTCCTGAGAGCGTGCGATCTGGTCCCGGCTAGACTTCAAATCTCTGGTCCACAAGGCGAGTTCCTGTTTGGTCAGCATTTCGTAGTCTTCGAGCGCCCGGCCAATCTGGGACGCCGTGGCCCTGAGAAGGCCAATTTTGTTTTCAAAGAGTTTGATTTGGTCCACCAGCAACGGAAGTTGGGTTCCCGCCTGGCTGACATCCGAAGCTTCCTGGCTTCCCCGCACTACTTGCGCCACCAGCAGCAAGGCGCGCAGATGCCCCGCCGCGTTGTGCTCCTCAAAGGTCTTCTGCAACTGCCCTGGGTTTCCGTTGCCATTTGAATATATCCGGGCCAGGTATCCGGTTGGCTCCTCGTCTCTGTATAGCGGAATGCGCCCCGTGAAGATGTTGAGATACTCCCGCAATCGTGAAGTGACCTGGGGCTGGGTCAAAACCCCGCGGCGCAGATAAACATAAAGCACCCTGCTCGTGGCGACCATGACATCAATGAAATTGGACAGGCCGTTGATGTTGGCACTGCGCTCGTGCCGGCGCAACACCCTGTCCCGGTGCCGGTCCGCAAAACTGTAAATGACCTCTCCAAGGGCCGGGAATTGTTCCGGGTGAAGTTTGAGCCAATCCGGCATCGTGTCGGGATGGAATGGATCGCGGATTTTGACGCGGAACCCATGACCTCCGCCCCGTCCGACATTATCTTCGGTGTAATGAATCCTGAGATTTGTCAGGTACTCAATGAGTTGGGCATGACCCTGCCGGCTGCCGATCTCATCCATATATTCCACCAATCCGCGGCCTGTTTCACGGATTTCGTCGTCCCTTCCTGAATTGCCTGACAGACTGGGCCGGCGACCGTTCTTTTTCGCCGGCTTGGAATCCGTTGCCGAAGTGCCCTGCAGCTTGGCCCAGCGGATTTTTCGCGCCTTGGCAAGAGCTTTGATGAGTTTGCGGCGATGGGCGGCGGATAATTTGCGCTTAACGGGAACTGGGGCTGCAACGGGGGAAGGGATTGGAATTTCACCATTACCGCCAACGATTGATTGGAGCCGGCTTTGCAGCGCGGCGATCTGTTCTTTAACGGCGATGATGCGCCTGAGTTGGCTGGCTGTTAGATCTTTAAGATTGGTCACTGGAGAGTGGTAATGCTGGTGAAGAGCGCAAAGGTCCCGGCCATGCCGGAACCCTACAACCTCGTCTTCCCCTCCAGCCTAGCCTTCGCCCATCTGGCCTTGGCCGCCGCTCTGAGTTTGGCCCTGGTTGCCGGACTACTGCGACGATCCTTCTTTTTAGCTGCCTTCAAGTTGGCCAGGCGTATTTTCCGCGCCTTGGCCAGAGCTTTGATGAGTTTGCGTTTGTGGGCGGCGGAGAGGTGGCGTTTCTTTGGCGCGGCCTCTGCTTTGGCGGCCCTCACTTTTGCCCAACGGGCAGTAACGGCGATGCGAGCGGCTTCGGAACGGGACATTTTTCTTCGGCCCCCGGGTTTGCGCGCAGCAGAGGACCCGCCACCACCAGCAGCGATGGATTCGATTTGGCTTTGCAGCGCCTCGATCTGCTGCTTGATGGCGATGATTTGGTTGAGTTGGGTTGTCGTTAAATTTGTAATGTTCATGGGGGATGGTGTAATGCTGGCCGGGTTGGGAGTCAAACACGAAAATGGGGTCGCTGGGCGGGTGGGACAAAACTCTTCGATCCATTTGCCTCTGCTCGGAAGCGAGTGAGCATGGTGTATAGCTTCCTAGACAAAACGACGGGGGCTGGTGGAAAAGCGGCGCTGGCGCGCCCGCACTCCAAGACCTGTCGGCATCTCGGACGCGCTGTGTGAACGCGAAGCGTCGTGGAGTGCGGAAAGCCAGTTCCGCTTTGGCTGTCAAAACGCCACTTTCGACCAATTTGAAGAATCTTGTCTCACGCCCGCTGAGCGGGTGGGATAGGGTTTCAAATCAGGATTGGCCCGTTGACTCACGGGAAAAAGACACCGGCGGGGTCTGAGTAAGCCGGTCGTTTGGGACTCATGTTTGGGTCTCCGGGTCTTGATACTATTTTAGGTCTTCGACAGCAAGGTAAAACGA
>JBEKCX010000661.1:0-4367 GCA_050014655.1 Occallatibacter sp.
CACCTGATCGGCAAATGTGAGTTGGAGCCGAACGAGCGCCGCGCATCATGGGCAACGCTTGAGGCCCAACGCTTTCGGATTCTCCAGAAGGTCAACGACCTTCAGATCATCTATCCCGGCAACCCAATTTCGCAACCGCTCACTTCCCCTGAGCGAGAGTTCGTATTCAATCTCTTGGACAGTGAAGGCGACCAGACATTTGCCAACATTCGTAAACACCTCCAGCTTGATAAGAAGTCTGTGTTTAACCTGGAGCGCGGCGACGAAAAGAGGCTGCGCGGCAATCGAACAAATGTGGTCATGCGCCAAGCCTTTGCTGAACGATGGGGTGCCTTCAGCGAGGAAGAACGCAAACAGATCGTTGAAGAGTGGCGCACGAGTGAGTCCGACGAGTGGCTGGCAAAACGCGGAGTGGATCACTGGGGGCTTGGTCCCGAAATAGCTGCTACATGGTCCACCAAACACCCTGAGAACGGTTACTGCGCCTTATCGCGTAAAGCGATTGCGAGACTAATGCCCCTGATGTCGGAGGGCGTCTCGTTCAAGACGGCCGAAACTCAACTGTATGGTGACCGTTTCAGCGGGGCAACTGCTTTGGACCAGTTGCCAGTTGTGAAGCAATATCTGACAACGTTACGCAATCCGGCAGTAGAACGTGCGCTCACTGAGATGCGAAAAGTCGTAAACGCAATCGTGCGTGAATATGGCAAGCCGTATGAGATTCGCATCGAATTGGCGCGCGAACTGAAGAAGCCGCGTCAGGAGAGAGTGAGCGCAACCAAAGCGAACCGGAAACGACAGAAGGAGCGCGAGGACATAATGCAGCGCATTCTCCAAGAGTGTGGAATTCCGAAGGAACGGCAGTCGCGGAAGGACATCGAAAAGGCACTTTTGCACGTTGAATGTGGTGGCATGTGCCCGTATACGGGAAGATCAATTCGCTTTTCCGATCTCTTCCACGATTCACAATTCGATGTTGAGCACATCATCCCCCGCAGCCGTTATCCGGACGATTCTTTCCAAAATAAGACGCTCTGCTATCTGCCAGACAATCGGGAGAGAAAACGCAATAAGACGCCGTTCGAGGCCTATGGAAGCAATGAGCAAGAGTGGGCAGAAATTCTTGAACGTGTACGCAAGTTCGGCAACGCTGGCAAACTTAAGCGGTTCATGCTGGAGACACTGAAGGATATTGAAGATTTCAGTGCGCGACAGATGAATGACACCCGCTATGCAAGCGTGCTTGCAGGCCGTTTATTGGGTACGTTGTACGGTGGCCGGGATGTGCAAGGTGATGTCGGGATGCGGCAAGCTGTCTTTGTTTCCAGCGGTGCAGTCACCGCGACACTGCGGCGTTCGTGGGGGCTGGAGGCTATCCTGCATGATCTCGTACCCGATACAAGTGGGCAGGGCAAGGGCAAGCCGCGCACGGATCATCGGCATCATGCGATTGATGCCATCGTGATAGCTCTAACGCGGCAAGGCATGATTCAACAGATGGCTCGCGCGGCCTCAACAGAGCCTTGGCAGGATGGTGAGCGGACATGGAGGAAGATTGAATCCCCTTGGCGAGATTTCGTCGATTCCATACGACCTCATATTGCCGAACTCGTCGTATCGCACCGTCCTGAACACAAGATGAGCGGAGAGCTTCATAAGGGTACAAATTACTCAGTGCCTCACCTACACAAGGGCAAGCTGACCGTACATACGAGATGTGCGCTATCTGCCCTGTGCGCAGCAGATATTGCGGCAGAGGATGTGATTGTCGATGTTGCGGTGCGAGACGCGATCCGTAAAAAGCTAGATGAACTCGGTGGTAGTCCAAAGCTATTTGAGAAAGTCGAAAATACCCCCTATCTTGCAGCACGGGACGGACGGCAGATTCCTATCCGAAAGGTCAGAATTCGGGAAACCAAGAACGCGTTGCAAATCGGTCACGGAGCTACCGCTCGGCTCGTCGCCTCTGGTGGAATTCATCATGTGGCAATGTTTGTCACACGAGATAAGAAGCGATGCGAGGTTTGGAAGAGTAACGTAGTGCAAATCACAGACATATACCAAAAGCTTCCTCGACACGATCGCAGAAAGGGACGGCCAAAGTCACCCTCTCAAGGACCAGTGGTGTTTCGTGGCTTCCCTGACGATCCAGATGCCCAATTCGTCTTCTCGCTCATGAAGGACGACACCGTTGCGCTTGATGTTAATGGACAAGCCAGGATATTTCGTGTGAAAAAGTTCAGCGACAACGGGCAAATATGGTTTGTTCCAGCGAATGACGCCCACGATAACGCGACACAGATGAAAAGTGGCATCACTTGGTCGAAGAAGCCAAATACCCTTAAGGAATTGCATCCTCGTAAAGTTGTCGTTGACTTACTTGGAAAGGTACATACTGCCAATGACTGACCGTATTGTGGAAATTGCAAGTCCTGCACGGCTCAGTGTGCGTGACGCTCAACTTGTGATCGACAGATCGCAGACGGACCAGCTCTCGCTCCCCTTCACGACGCCCTTAAGCGAAATCGCAGTGCTGCTGCTTGCACATCCTCAAATCAGCCTGTCCCAGGCCGTTCTGTCCCGGATTGCGGAAGCGGGCGGAGCGGTCGTTACCATTGACAGCAAATTTCTTCCAGCCTCGATGCTGTTACCAGTACAGGCGCATTTTCTCCAAACGGAGCGATTTGCGAAACAGATGCAGCTTTCACTCCCCACCCGGAAGAGACTATGGCAGCAAATCGTGCGCGCCAAGATCAGAGCGCAGGGGGAGTTGCTCAAGGAACTGCATGGCAACGATTCAGGTTTGATCGCCATGGCGGAACGGGTCCGCTCAAACGACGCGGGCAATCTGGAGGCCCAGGCGGCGAGGATTTACTGGGGAAAAATCTTCGGAGATTCTGCGTTTCGCCGAGGCTCCGAAGGACCGGACCAGAATCGTCATCTGGACTACGGATACACCGTCTTGCGCGCAGCCGTTGCACGTGCGCTTTGCGCGGCGGGCCTGCACCCATCCATAGGATTGCGGCACAAAAATCGGTATGACGCGTTCTGCCTGGCAGCGGATGTCATGGAGCCATTCCGGCCTCAGATTGACCGCCGCGTGGTCCAGTGGATTGCCGATCATGATCCAGCCGAGCCGTTGAACACTAACGCAAAAGATTGGATGATCCGCGCAACAACCTCACGCTACCTCTTTGAGCGAGAAGAGCGATCCTTATTCGACATCTTGCTGCGCACTTCAAACTCGTTGGCAAAGTGCATTGCCGGAGAGGCGCGCGATGTCTCAATCCCCTCTTTGTTGGATCAGTGTTCGCAAGCGCCTGTGCCCAAACGCAGTGTAAGAGGTGTTGGAATCGAGAGTCGTGTTGAAGCTGTTGGATGATTTGAGAATCAGATTTTGCAAGAACGGTCGAACCGCCAATGAAAGGACTGCTCCTCTCTGCGTATCGGTCATTGTGGCTCATCGCCATGTTCGATCTTCCAGTGGAAACGCTGGAAAACAAGCGCGACTACACGCGATTTCGCAAAGCCCTGTTGAAAGACGGTTTCATGATGCTTCAGTTTTCCGTCTATGCGAGGTATCTGCCAAGCGAGGAAGCTGCGGACTCGCATCGAAATATCATACAATCAGTCATTCCGCCGCTGGGACAGGTGCGTCTCATGACTGTGACCGATCACCAGTTCGGGAAGATGGAGGTCTTCTATGGCAGAAAGCCGAGGGAGCCAGAGGCAATTCCAGACCAAATCCTTCTTTTCTGAAGGGAAAAGCCGCGCCAACCTGCTGTTTTTCAGCAAGTTCGGCGCGGCCTAGTGTACTTGAGCGGTGAATCCCGGCCATCCCTAGCCCACAGCGACAAGGCGCGTGTCCAGCATCGAGTGTACTTGAGCGGTGAATCCCGGCCATCCCTAGCCCGCAGAGAAAGGCACAAAATGATCGTTTAAGTGTACTTGAGCGGTGAATCCCGGCCATCCCTAGCTCCGCCCGAAGCCTATGACATTCCAGCAGAAGTGTACTTGAGCGGTGAATCCCGGCCATCCCTAGCACCAAGAACGCGATCCTGGTACCCGCCGAGAGTGTACTTGAGCGGTGAATCCCGGCCATCCCTAGCCGGATGCGAACGGGCCTCCGGCAACAGTCAGTGTACTTGAGCGGTGAATCCCGGCCATCCCTAGCCTTAGGTACGGACGCCCGCTGCGGGTCAGGAGTGTACTTGAGCGGTGAATCCCGGCCATCCCTAGCCAGTTGGTCGCGTGATGTGCCTCGACCAACAGTGTACTTGAGCGGTGAATCCCGGCCATCCCTAGCCAGTTGGTCGCGTGATGTGCCTCGACCAACAGTGTACTTGAGCGGTGAATCCCGGCCATCC
>JBEKCX010000662.1:0-3497 GCA_050014655.1 Occallatibacter sp.
GCATCAAAAGAATAAGATTTGCGAAGCACCTTCGCCGTTTTCCTTTGATCCATCGTTTAAGGTTTTCCATCTTTTTAACGGTCGTGGGATTTTGCTCATTTAAAAAAGAGAGATCACATCAATACGTATAAAATAATAGTAGGCGACCTACTACCCCCTGTCCCCAGAATCGAAAACTATACCCTTGTCCCCACCCATGTACCGGCTGAAAGGGTCATGGCTGGTGCTTCCCTGCTGCTCTTATTACCCCTGTTATTTGAATAGGGTTAATGTTTTCTATATTTTCAGCGGTCATAAGATTTAGCTCAGTTAAAAAAGAGAGACCACGCCCATACGTATAAAATATCAGTAGGCGACCCACCGACCACCTCCCTAGCCTCATCCGATATTTGATTGCGGTAGACATGGCAACTTTGAATTATTGCATGTTCGGTCATTGAAACGTCCTTTGAGCTGACTTATAATGCTGTTATCGAGCACCCATAATTGTTAACACGTAAATGAGCGTTAATAGGAGGGAAGAAATGGCTAGAGAGACCGTAAAAACATATGACGAAGTGCTGGAATCCATCTTTTCATTTAATAGAGCGTTGGAACGCGGTAGACGGCTTAGAGAACAAATTCGTTCCTTTCAGACATGGTATTATGTACCGGAACTTGATGCTGTGGGACCCGGTAGGTTTATAAGGTTTAGAGGCATGACCGGACTTGAGTATATAAGAGAACATTCCGAATTAAGTGGGCGTGCTGCAGAACCTGTTTTAAATAAATGGTTCGCACCTCTTGAAGAAAATTCAGAGGAAGTAATCTTCGTCAAGCAGAAGGTAAGCCGACTGCTGGGACTGTATGGCAAAACTGCTAATAGCGGTAGTAGATTTTATGCACCTCGGGGATGGGTGCGTATTTCGGAGTAAAAAAGCCACCGTTTCGGAGCAAATCGGCCGGCCTTTCGGAGGAAAGTAGGCCACCCTTTCGGACCAAATCGGCCACCCTCTGACAGAGCGGCGCTGGACAACACAAAGGCATAGAATCACTGAGGAGGTGATTCATGCCCAACAGGAGGTTGTCCTTGCGCAAGATTAAAGAGATTCTACGTTTAAAATTAGAGTGTGGTATTAGCGAGCGTGAGATATCGCGCAGCTGTCAGGTATCCCGGAGCACGGTGGGTGATTATCTGAGGAGAGCCGTGGCGGCAAACCTGACCTGGACCGAAGCGTCGTTACTGCCCGAAAACCAGATTGTGGAGAGGTTGTTTCCCACAGAGCATGTACCAAGTTCGGTAAAACGCCCGGCGCCGGACTGCGAATATATCTACAATCAGTTACGCACTTTCCAGAAATTCAATCTGACACTGAGCCAGTTGTGGATCGAATACAAAGCAAAATATCCCGATGGCTACCAGTATACCCAGTTTTGCGAATATTATTGCCGCTGGCGGAAAAAACTCGACTATTGCATGCGCCAGGAGCACCGCGGCGGGGAAAAACTATTCATCGACTACTCCGATGGACTGTCTATCGTCGACACCGCCACCGGGGAATTAACGCTTACCCAGTTATTTGTCGCCGTTTGGGGCGCTTCCAACTATACCTATGCTGAAGCCACGATGTCACAAACGTTACCGGAATGGATCAGTTCGCACAATCATGCGCTTCAATATTTCGGGTGTGTACCTCGCGTTATGGTGCCAGATAATCTCAAAAGCGGCGTCAGCAAAGCCTGCAAGTACGAGCCGGATCTAAATCCGACCTACCGGGACATGGCGGAGCATTACGGCTGCGCGGTACTACCGGCACGTCCATATCGCCCCCGCGATAAAGCAAAAGTGGAAGCCGGTGTCCTGATCGCTCAAAGATGGATACTGGCGGTATTGAGACACCGTACTTTCTACAGTCTGTTAGAGCTTAATACCGCGATCAGAGAGTGTTTGGAGCGCCTCAATACCCGTCTGCTGCACCGGGTAAAGAAAGCCCGCCGGGAACTGTTTGAAGCATTGGACCGGCCCAATGCGCTACCGCTGCCCCAGAGACCCTACGAATACGCCGAATGGTCCAAGGCCAAGGTCCAGGTGAATTACCACATTGATGTGGCCGGCCACTACTACAGCGTCCCTTTTCAGCTGATTCATGAAAGGCTGGACATCCGTCTGACAGGGACGACGGTAGAAGCTTTCCATAAGGGGGTACGGGCGGCAGCTCATGTCCGGAGTCATGTTAAAGGCGGCTACACCACATTACCGGAACACATGCCGCCGTCACACCGCTTCTACTCCGAATGGAATCCGGCCCGGTTTATCCAGTGGGCCGGTAAGACCGGAGAATCCACCGCGCGGCTGGTGGAAGAGATACTGAATTCTCGGCCTTATCCGGAGCAGGGCTACAAAACATGTTTGGGAATCATCAATCTGACACGTAATTACGACCCTGTACGTGTCGAAGCGGCAGCAAAGCGAGCGCTTAAGTTTAGAACCTGCTCCTACCGGTCGATGAAGACAATACTGGCATCCGGACTAGACCGGCAGCCGGATAATGAACAGCCCGTACTGCCGGGACTGCTGCCGCACCAGAACATCAGGGGTCCGGAATATTATCAATAAAAGGAGATAGCCCAGTGCTAAATCAACAAACAATGTCTATCCTGCATTCTCTAAAACTATTCGGTATGGCGAAAGGCTTGGAAGAAAGATCTGCCAACACGCAACATGCCGAACTGTCCCATGAAGAATTTGTGGGACTATTGGTGCAGGATGAAAAGATGTACCGCGATAATCTGAGGCTTCAAAGGTTACTCAAGAAAGCGAAACTCCGCCAGGAAGCCTCGCTGGAGGATATTGATTACCGGGTGTCCCGGGGACTTAGCCAGCAGGTGATACTGGAGTTAGCCAATCCGCAATGGATAACCGCCCACCACAATGTCTTGATCAGCGGCCCCACCGGTGTCGGTAAATCATTTATCGCCTGCGCCTTGGGGAATGCCGCTGCGAGGTCCGGTTATACTGTGCTTTATGTAAGGGCTCCCCGGCTGTTTGAAACACTGCAGCAATCCCACGGGGACGGCTCTCACCTCAAAGCATTAGCCAGACTAAGCCGTCTGCAGCTTTTAATTATCGATGACTTTCTGCTTACTCCACTGATTGATAGTGAGCGAAGAGACTTGCTGGAAGTGATTGAAGACCGTTACCAGGCCGGAGCCACCATCATTGCCAGCCAGTGTCCCATAAAAGACTGGCATCCCAACATCGGCGACCCCACCATGGCCGATGCCATTTGCGACCGGCTGCTGCACAACGCTTATAAAATCGATATAAGGGGTGATTCCATGCGTACCAAAAGACCGGTTATGAAGACTGACAAGAAGGAGGTAATTGAAAGAGATAATAAACTGGGTTAAACTTGTATCTTAGTCCAGTGCCGCTCATTAAATGGGGTGGCCGATTTCCCCGGACAGCCGGCCGTTTTCAGACCGAACAAGTGGCCGATTTCCCCGAAATACGCAAA
>JBEKCX010000663.1:0-4227 GCA_050014655.1 Occallatibacter sp.
GTGACACTGGTTATTATAAGAAAATGTTGAATCCATCAATTAGCGCATGTATTCAACATAAAGCTAGATGAGCCAAGTCACTGTGTGGGAGTAGTAAATATTTTGAAAAGTGCTATGGCAAATAAGGAGATAACTTATGGCGAAAGTAAAGAGGGATGAAGTACGTGAGAACCGCATTGTTGATGAAATTATTGTTGACGCTTATGGAGAAGATGAACAAGCTATGGGATGGTATAACTATCTTGAAGAAAAACTCAAATTCCCTTTCACTGCTAGGTGCATTAATAAGAGATCTACGTCTCCTTTGCTAGTCGGCAATGAAGTGAAAGTTATTGGTATGGAATCTGAAGATGACTGTGTACATGAAATGTTCGTTAAAATACAATGGGGGAAAAGAAGCCTTGGGGTCCCCGTATCTCAATTAGAGGTGGTTCAGGCCAATGATCAAACTCAAGAAGCGGTTGAGGACTGGCATTATTGGGTTGGAATGGGATACCAGTTATAAGCATTTACTTATTTCATCCAGTAACATTCTGACGAATTGGGACTTTTTATATTATTTAAAAACTAAATACGAACTAATCTTTTGCAAAGTATTTTTTAAGCTGCTGCAGTTTTTTATGTTTGAGAGTATAGCGCCCGACGCCGCCGCGCAGACGCGGGTCCAGCAGGTCACGAAGGCTGTCGCCGAACATATTGATGCCAAAGATAGTGAGTGAAATGGCTAAAGGAGCCCACGGCCATGGGTTCATGGTTCCCCAGGAGGAAATTGAAATCGGCAAACCAAAACCAAGCCAATCCAAGGCGGCTTCCGACATGATGGCCTGCCCTACACCTAAGGTAAAAGCAACGATTATCATCGGCATGATGTTCGGTATGATATGGTGCAAAAGCGACTGTAAGCGAGAGTTACCAATGGCTTCTGATGCTGAAATATAAGTATTCGGCTTAATTACAATAACGGAACTCCTTATCAAACGGGCGCCGCCGATACCCGCGGTGATCCCCAGGACCATAATCATGGTGAAGATACTGTGGGGAAGCAACGTCATCATAATTAATAACACAATAAACGGGGGTACTGACAGCCAGACGTCAATAAAACGCTGCACGATCATATCCGTTTTCCCGCCGATATAGGCAGATGGCGCACCAATTAAAACACTGATGATAATGGCCAAGGCCGAAGCGCCGATCCCGACTTCCATAGAACTGCGAGCACCATAAATAAACCGGCTCAGCACATCACGCCCCAGAAAATCAGTGCCAAGAAGATGCGCGGAAGATGACGGTTGATTCATTTTAAAAAGGTTAATCTGAATTATCGAATAAGGAATCAGATATTTGGCGAAGATACCGATCGCGAGAAAGACAATAATCACCACCAACCCGAACGTGCCGAGCGGCTTCTCAACGACCATTCTTTTAAACAAATCGAAGACAAAACTATGACGTTTCTCTTTTACCGGCAGCCCCCCGGCAACAATTTTGTTATCGTTCTTCATACATAAACTCCATTTGTGAGCATTCTTCTATTGATAGTGAATCCGGGGGTCCAACCACCCGTAAGCAAGGTCAACCAAAAGGTTACTAAGAACAACAATTACGGAGAGGATAAGAGTGATGGCGGAAATCATCGGATAATCCCGCTGGTTCAAGGCATCAAATAACAAACGCCCTACTCCCGGAAGGTTGAAGATATACTCGATGATGACTGAGCCGCCAATCAGTATCGGGATCCACCCGCCGACCATGGTAATTACCGGAATCAACGCATTTTTCAGCGCATGCCGGATAACGACCACGCGTTCTTTTAGCCCTTTGGCCCAGGCTGTCCGGATATAATCCTGACGTAAAGTTTCCAGCATCATCGTGCGCATGACCCGCATCGTACCGCCGGTTTGCTGGGACCCTAACGCCAAAGCCGGCATGATCATCATTCCCAAATTACCCAGAGGGTCTTTCCCGATGGAAATAAACACGAGGGGTGTGAAATAATGCCACCAGACAAACACATAAAATGTAATGATGGCTGCAATCACAAAATTAGGCACAGACATAAGAATGATGGCGAAACTACGCAATATCCGGTCAAGAATTGTATCCTGCCGGATAGCGGCGTAAATGCCGATAGGGATGCTGATAATCAAAACTATGATTAAAGACATCAAGCACAATTCAAAGGTTAACGGGATACGCTGTACGATTAAAGGGGTAAGCGGCCGGGAATTCATTAGCGATGAGCCCAGATTGCCGTGGAAAACAATTCCGGTTACCCAGCGCGCATACTGAACATAAACAGGCACATTCAATCCCAGAAGCTTCGATATGGCAGCACGATCAATTGGTCCGCCGCCGTTAGCAGCCAGGTTTTCTTGAATTATATCAAGTACATTTCCCGGGATGAACCTCAGCAATAAGAAGACGACCATTGAAGTTAAAATAATCGTAACGGCAGCCCACAATAACCTTCGGGATGCGTATGCGCCCATATTAACCTCGCTTAATTTAATTCGGCATTACCATATTTGATGTATTTGCAGAATTGGGCTTTTACGTCGAATCATAGTCTTACAAAGCTCACGCTTTTATCCGTTAATATCACTCCTAAATACGATGCATAATCTGCGAATAAATATAAATTGTTCTCAATATATAATGCTGTCTATTTTTTATTAATGTTTGGGAACATTATTCAGAAGTCAATTACTCAAATTGTGCACTTAGTAGAAAAGGAAAATGATAGTAAATAACTGCCCCATCACTTGGCAAACATCCCGATGTCTATCTGGCATAGGCATATTCGCAATAGCTTTTATATTAGTCGTAAAAAAATAGACGCCATAAAAGCATTGGCTTTCTATTGTTATTAGTTTCCGGAGTAATGCCATATGGTGCCGTCTGCCCCGACAGCGAAAACATCAGACGAAGAACTACCCCATGCGCTTATAAAATCAGTTGTCGTGCCGCTAGTCAAACTACTCCATGCATTGCCATCGTAATGCAAGACAATACCTCCCCCTCCTACGGCGAAAATATCAGATGGGGAATCTCCCCAAATGCCTGCTAGCGAAGTGGTGGTGCCGCTAGTCATAGTGCTCCATGTGTTTCCGTCGTAGTGCAGAATTGTGCCTCCAATTCCTACGGCGAAAACATTAGACGGAGAACTGCCCCAGACACCATTCAACGGGTTGGTCGTACCGCTCACCATACTGGTCCAGACGTTACCGTCGTAGTGTATAATCGTGCCTCCCACCCCAACTGCGAAAACATCCGAGGAAGAGGTACCCCAAACACTCAGGAACCAATTGACTGGAACGCTAATGGTCATACCGCTCCATGTCTTGCCATCGTAATGTTGGATGGCACCAAGAGTTGCAACTGCGAAAATATCTGAGGAGGAACTACCCCAAACACGAGTAAAGTAAACGGCTGTGTTGCTCACCATCGGACTCCATGTTTTACCATCATAATGCAGGATGATGCCATTGTTGCCGATAACATAAACATCAGACGAAGAACTGCCCCAAACGCCTGTAAGGTCATCGGTTGTGCCGCTGGTCATTTTACTCCAGGATTTGCCGTCGTAATGAATGATGGTGCCTTGAGTACCGACTGCGAAGACATCGGAGGATGAAGTGCCCCAGACAGTATAAAGTTCTAATCCCTGATAAAAGCCCGGGTTCTCCTGAGAAACCCAGCCTGAAGAACTGGTGGTAGTCTGTGACGGGGTTGTCGAACTAGTTTGATTAGCCGGAGTGGAACATCCGACAATTGTCGAAGCACACAAAACTAGTGTTACCAGTAGAACAAATAATTTTTTCAAATTTTTCGCTCCTTTTTAATAATATTTTGGGACAACTGTCTCAATCGTTATTTTAAGTATCTTATCTAATCACAATTAATAATTTATGAATAGATAATAAATTGTTATTAGCATATATAACTTTCATTCTGCTGTCAATAAATATGTCATATCCATATGCAAATTCATAAACATAATTATCAGGGATCAAATCGAAAATAGTAATTGGAGAGGGTGTTTCTGTTAGTCCATTTATTTTCTCTGCTAAACCTTCCCAATAAATGTCCAAGGGTAACAAAATAGCGAAATGTGACTTCATCAATAATTCTTATTATTATCCTAATTATTTTGCTTGTTCTAAAAATCAGTGCAAAGTTCTCCCATCCTTTTCGTATAAATAATAGAGTGGCTTTTCAGGGAGA
>JBEKCX010000664.1:0-4752 GCA_050014655.1 Occallatibacter sp.
CCGTTTCCGGCTTGCCCATACTGCGGACGTTTTGAAGCCGCTCGGATCGAAGGTCGGCCAGGACATGCTCCACTCGCCAGAGGCCGTCTGCGCGAGGTTCAACCCTGAGGCCGATCTCCTTTGATGCCCTGAGGAACTGGTCCTCGACATAACTGGGCATGAGACGGCGCTCTTCGGCCTCGACGTTGGCCTTCTGGAATCCGGAGAAGTCCACGTTGGCTCGGGCCAGGGCGATGCCAGTAGCTTGCTCGTAACGCACCAGCCGCAGAGGATCGACGTTTCCAATGATGTCGAGGTACTCGTCCAAGCGACGAGGATCGTGGGCCGCTTCGCGCAGCATCTCCGGGAGGTTCACATCATTCAGGGACAGCACTTCGCCGAGGACATCGAATACGCGGTCGGCGAGGACGGTGCGCATTTGTTCGAGCTTCTCCAGGAGGCGATGAAGGATGCGCCCTTCAATGACGGGCTGGCCTTCCTCGGACTCAGTCGCGACGAAGTTGAACGCATGGCATTCAAGCGGCTGCCCGATGCGGTGAATACGGCCCAGGCGTTGCTCCAGGCGGGTAGGGTTCCACGGCAGGTCGTAGTTGATCATGAGGTGGCAGAATTGAAGGTTGATTCCCTCGCCGGCCGCCTCAGTTGCGACACAGATTTGACGGGCAGTGCGGAATTCCTCTTGCGCGCGTTTGCGCTCATGCGGGTTCATGCCGCCGTGGATGTCGCAGGTGGAGTAGCCCCAGGACTCCAGGTGTTTTTTGAGGTGGTTGAGTGTGTCCCGGTGCTCAGTGAAAATAAGCAACTTGCCCCGGCCGTCCTTTAGCTCGTGAAAGTCGGCCTTCTTCAGGCACGCTTGCAGTGCCCCAAGTTTGGAGTCAGCCTCCGGGCCTTTTTCCTTCAGGCGCTTCGCGCGAGCAACGACTTCGCTTAAGGCGGCTATTTCAGTCCGGATCTGATCTAGTTCAACTGAGGCCGTTGTCTCATCGACAAGCAGGTCCAACTGGACGTCGTCGAGGTCGTCCTCATCCTGCTCTGCGTCGGGGAGGCGGCCTTGAAGCTGGGCCAGTCGCTTGCTCCGTTGCGCCGGCGGAAGTACTTCGAGATCGTTCAATAGCTGCTTCTGCTTGTCGAAACGACGGACCAAGGATTCGTAAATCGCCATCGTCGAACTGGCCAGCCGCCGCTGGAATACGGTCCGGGCCAACGCCACGCTGTGCTTCTTCTTACCGCTCGCTTGAGGCAGGAACTCGTTAATATATGCGGTGACAGCCTTGTAAAGGTCGTACTCCTCCCGGTTCAGCTGAAAGGCAACGGTGTGGGCGAAGCGGTCAGGAAACAGGCGGTGGCCGTTCAAATCCTTCAAGTCTTCTTTGAGGCGGCGAAGAGCCCAGGGACAATCCGGGCCGAGCTGGAGGATTTCGCGGCGAATCTCTCCAGCTTTGTCTGCCAGGCGGTGCGGCTCCGGGAAAAGGTCCGGGTCCAACAGACGGACGAAGTGCGCGAAGCGGTCGTCGTCTCCGTGGTGCGGCGTTGCCGTGAGCAGAACGACGTGGTCAGCCTGCGCAGTCAGTTTCTCGGCGAGTTGATAACGCTTGGTCTTTTCAACCTCGTCTCCGCGGCTGGTGGACTTCTTGGTGTACGCACTGCACTTGTGCGCCTCATCAATGATTACGAGATCCCAATGCTGCTGCCAGACCCGCTCTCGCACATCGTCTTGCTTTGCGTAGTCCATCGAGGCCACAACCAGATTGCCGCGCTGCCAGGGGTTGGTCAGCTGCTGCTGGTCCACGGCTGAGAAGATGATGTCAAAGGTCTCTCCGAACCAGCGCTGCATTTCGTCCTGCCACTGAATCGTCAGCGGCGAGGGACAGAGAATCAGTACACGTTCGATGGCTTCCCTGAGCTTTAGCTCCTTGATGAGCAACCCGGCCATGATTGTCTTGCCGGCGCCGGGGTCATCTGCAAGCAGGAAGCGCAAGCGCGGCTGCGGCAGCATCTTCTCGTAGACTGCCTCGATCTGGTGGGGCAAGGTACGAATCCCGGACAGGCTCACGGCGAAGTGGGGATCGTGTGTGTAAGCTAGGCGAATCCGGGTTGACTCGATCATGAGGCGGACCTGATCGGCGTCGGCAGGAGTGATCGTTGTCGTTTCCGTGCCGCCTCTGTCGCCTATGAGAACTTGAGCTTCCTCTTCAGAGATGACCGTTTCGTCGAGGGAGCCGTCAGCCAGACGGACACGGCATTCAAAGCCTCTCCCGAGAGGGCGAATGCCTTCAAGCGTTACAGCTTGGTCGAAATGGCCGGGCAGAGTCACTTTCCGCCCGATTTGGAGCCGTGCAACTTCAATCTCCATCGTCAGGCCTTTGCCTCCCCATAACACCTGTGAATTGTGCGAATTGGCTCTCCATTCCTGGTGCCAACTTCCCGATCAGCACATCCTGGGATAGACAAATTCTTCCTGTCCACTCTAGCACTCCACCCTCTTGTTTGGTTTGCTGCAAGGGGCTGATGCAGGAGCTTCTGGTCTTTTGTGTGACTTCAGAGTGGTGTTGGCTCTCACTGGATGTGGTCTTTGACGGTAGAAGGTCGGATCAGTAAGGACAGTTTGATGCAACTTGTCCCAAGGACCACACCTGAAACGTTGTCCTATGCAAAGCGTAAAGGCGCGCCGCGCAGAGGCGCGCTCCTGACCGTCGGGCGGGAGGAGACAGGCGCTCCTGCCGGATGGCAGAAGCCTCATGTAAGGGTGGGTAGGCGGGCAGGAACGCAAAAAAATGCGGAGCCTGTTGGGCAGGCTCCGCGGGAAGACTGGGTTGAATCATGAATTACGCCGCTTTACTCTCCTTTGCGGCCTTTGCCGGTGGCTTCGGCGTGGCCTTCTTCGCTGCATTCGTCTTGTCTTTCGCCGCAAACTCCTGCTTGACCTTGGCGGTGATGGCGGCCACATCGACCTTATAGAAGTCCGCGGCCTCGCGGAGCGCCTTGCCAGTTTCGTTCGGCGAATGCGCTGTTTGCAGGATGGCCAGTTCGACCAACAGGCGTCCAAGGGTGCTTTCGTCGGACTTTTGAAGAAAAGCCGAAAGCTGTTTGGCCGGGGCATCGGCGGCGCTGTTCGGCTTCCCAAGGCTGTGCTGGCGCAAGACGATGGCCAGACGGCGCTCGTCCAGCATTGCCGCCAGACGCTCGGCCACAAACAGCAGGTCGCGCTTCATCAGACGAACGGGGACCGCTTCGCCGATGGCGCTCAGGACGCGCAAGCCCGTGACCTGGGCGATGGCCTCCTCGCGGCGGCGCTTTTCCTGCTCGGCTTTGACGGCCGCATCGGTCGCGGGTTTCGGCTTGCGGGCGTGATGCACGGGGCATTCGGGATTGGCACAGACGCGGCGGATTTCGCCCTTCTCGCTGCCTTCGGTGACGATGGCCTCGGTGGTGAACTTGCACGTCTTGTACTCCGGCCAGTCGTGCTGCTTCGGGTTCGTCGGCTTGTCGCTGCGAATCTCGACGTACTTGTTGCGCGGGACTACGGCGCTGCCGTCCTTCTGCGGCCCATAGGCGGTGCTGATCTGAACCAGCTTCGGTTTCGCTGCGATGGTCTGCCGGACGTGCGCCTCCAGCTTCGCGGCGTAGCACTTCGGGTCAGAGCAGCTATCGTGCTGCGCTGCCATGCCCTCGAAAAGCAGCGTGTTGTGCCCGGTGCGCTTGGGGCAATCGAGGCAAGCGCCGGACTCCGGCACAAGCTCGGTGTCTTCTCTTGAGAACGGCGCGGCGGCAAGCTCCAAGAGAATGTTGTGCTCAATCCACTGTTGAAGCTGGCGAACGGGTAGCAGGATGCGCTTCGACTTGTTGCCGCTGCCAAACTGCTCCTGATAGCAGGCGGTGAGGGCTTCCTCCTGCTGCGCCGGTTGCAGCTTCGCCAGCAAGAGCGCGTGGCCGGTGCCGATCTCGTCCTTGAGAAATGCCTCGGTCACTGCGGGCGAAAGCTCGGTGAGCCTGATACGAGCCAGGACGTAGGCCGGACTCTTGGCGCATTTGGCGGCAATCTGCTCGATGGAATACTGCGGCTCCTCAAGCCGCAAGAGCGCGGCGAAGCCGCTTGCCTCTTCCAACGGATGCACATCACGGCGCTGGAGGTTCTCCACGATGGAGGTTTCGAGCGCCTGGGCGTCGGTAAGTTCGACAATGCGGACGGGGATGGATTCGAGACCGGCCAACTGCGCGGCGCGGTAGCGTCTCGCTCCGGCAACGATCTCGAAGGTTTGCGGCCCTTTGGGGCGCACAGTCAACGGCGAGAGCAAGCCCTGGGTGCGAATGCTCGCTGCCAGTTCGTTGAGCGCGGCTTCGTCAAAGCTGCGCCGTGGATTCATGCCCGACTCGGTAAGGCTTGCGAGGGGCAGGTTGCGATATTCGGATTGCACTTCGGTCGTCATGAGAGTCTTCTCCTTTGCTTGTTGAGGGTGAATGCGGGAGCGGGCACGGCAAGCGCACCCGCTCAGGTGTGCGGGTTTAGCTGGCCTGTGCGAGTGGCTCCGCTTCCTCGGCGAAGAGCGCGTCGAGTATGGTTGCGGATGCTTGCTGGATAACAGCGAGTGACTCAGTGAGTAACTCGGCGTTGCCGTGGTAGAGGCTGATGTACTCGGCGCTGGCGCTGCCGGTCGTCAAGCCCACGGCGCGGCCCACGATGAAAGCGATGGACTCGGCCTCGGTCTCGCGCACGGTTTTGGTGGTGATGATGCGGCGCTCGGCGCGGTGCAA
>JBEKCX010000665.1:0-5724 GCA_050014655.1 Occallatibacter sp.
ATTGAGTTTCTTCGAAACCAATGCCACCACCCTGCGGTGATGCGCGTATTCGACGCTGGCGTTTGCATAAACAACATTGACGGCGAGACAATTCAGTATCCTTTCGTCATTGCGGAGTACTTGCCAGAGACACTTGCAACCTTTGTCGTCAGAAGAAATGACATGGTAATGAAACTCAGCTGCGGTATGCAGTTATTATCAGCGTTGTCGTACTTGGAAACCTATAAGGTAGTTCATCGCGACATCAAGCCGCAGAACATCTTCGTCAAAGACAAGTCTTGTGTGATCGGGGATTTCGGATTGATGAAATTTCTCGATGCACCGCCTGCGGGAGATGACGACGTAGATTTCTTTAAAGAAAGTCTTAGTCATGGGATGCCACATCTATATAGATCCCCCGATTTGGTAAAGTTCGCCAAAGGAGAAGGAACTATAACCACGAAATCAGACGTGTTTCAGTTGGGTTTGGTCTTGGCGGAGCTATTTACGGGCCAGAAGTTAGAGAAACCTGCAGGGAGTCTTACAGATCCAGTGGAATTGAGTGAAATCCCTTACATTTCCGGAAAGAATGGCGGTGAGATTCAGAAGGTGATCAAAAGTATGCTCGAGCAAGATCCAGAAACTAGGCCCTCCGCGAGTGCGGTAATAGACCGCTGGGAGGGCTTATTCAACGAGGCTGTAGTAATGTGCCATCAGCTCAATGGCCAGATATTCTAATAGGAATCAAGCGAAGTTATGTCTGCCGCATACCATTCGACGCAGGGAAGCTGATCGCAAGGCAAGTGCCATTTGACATATACTGTAGGTCGAAAAGAGCCGACCCGTAGAGTAAAGCTAACGTGCGTTGCGCTGGATTTCAGATAAGTGCGGGAAAACAACTATCGCCTTGCGGTTGCCAAGGGTAAAGTGTTCATAGATTCCTAACTGAAGCAACATCTATTGCTATCATTTATTTCACTTCGCCTGCGTCTATCTTAAGGCTAAAGGGTATATATGTATTGTCTCCCAATCTTCGGGATGTCTGTTCAATGGTAGTTTGTTCGTTGCACACCGAATTCGCCATAATTTCTATTCTTTAGTACCTGTACTTATTTTGAAGCTAAAAGGTATAGGCGTTACGTTTCACATGTCATCAACATCAAGCTCCACGTTCATTAAGAATATCTGAAGTTTGCTGAATACGGTCAAATTATATGTCAAATTCCGATGTCAAGAAACTATTGGACAGATTTGAAAAACCACTCCGTTACCGAAGGACGTCGGGTACCATATGAATAATGATATAATATTTCCAGCTCCCTCATGGAGATAACATAATGACTGAAAAGCGAAATGGCTGCCACGTTTGCGTGACCTGGCTCACACAACTAATGTCAGGGAAAGTGCAATGTCAATGGGCAACTTGGTTCAGATCGCACTGTATGGGTTATCCAGAGTCTATTTCGGACCATCAGCAGAATATTTTGATTGAGGCACGCAATAGATGCCTTGACGGTTTATGTAATGAATTTACACAACAATCTTTAATCTTCTTCAAAGAAAAGGAGAATAACTTTACTGCAAATAGGGGTAATATGACAATCGAGGGTAAACCCGATTTGATTGTTTTAGGAAGCAATAACACATGCACGGTTTATGATATTAAGATAGGACACCACGAAGTTAATGATGACATACAAGTGATGCTTTACATGGCATTTTTACCATACTGCAGATCAGGCATCTATAAAGGGAAGACCCTAAACGGGTGCATAGTTTACGAAGATGGGAGAAAAACAGTTGTTCCTTCGCATGCTATAAACGATAATTTCCGCACCCAAATAACTCATTTCTTGAATATACTTGATGCATCGAATGAACCAAAAAAGGTTCCGAGCTATCTAGAGTGCTTATTGCTCCCCGTAATAATTCAATAAAAATGGTTATTTTATTATACGCTGGAGACAAAGATAAGGCCCGGCAATTTTCTTTTGCCGGGCCTTATTTCGCGTTCATTTTTTCAAATAACTAACTGGTCCTTCTCCGCGATGCCATTAATATGACAATGATTATTAAAATCACTACAACACCAACGATTATAAATATCCACACTGGAATGGATGAATTTGTTTTAGCTCCAGTCGTGGTTGTATTGGATGAACTCGTAATTGGTGTCGTTGCAGCTGTAGAGATTGTAGTTGTCAACTGCGCAACGGTTGTTGTTGTAGTCGGGGTCGTGGTCAACGCAGTAGTAGTAGTAGTAGTAGTAGTAGCCGTTGTTGTAGTTGGGGTTGTGGTCGGCGTTGTTGTGGTTGCTGTTGTCGTAGTCGGCGCTGCCGTCACCGCAACGTTACCATAGGTCAGCGCATATGATGTAAAATGGCTAATTTGGGCATAAATAAAGTGATTAGTGGTATCCACCTCAGTAGTGGTTAGGGTGACCCATGAACTCGTCGAGGTATTATAATAAGCAATCTGCAAACTACTCGGGCTGACACCGCTTGGTACCGAGGCTGGGTTGTAACTAAATCTGATAGTTGCGGCTGGAGTAAAGGTGGTCCCAGATGGTTCAAAATCATACGCCAATCCAATGATCCCTGCGCCTGCCGGCACAGTTGGGGGCGTGGTCATCTGGGTAATGCTTATTTGATTTACCGATGCTCCGGACGAACTAAGTATTGTAGCACCAGCGGGTATGTATACTAGCACATTATTATCATTGCTCCAAGCGTCTACAGATTGATTGAGTACACCTTGGGCATTGACGGCACTCGGGAAATTTGTTACCCCAGCGACCGTGGACGGCCCACTTATTGCTCCACCACCGCCACCACCACTCACGACCGTGACAGTTGTGTAGGTAAAGCTGCCCTTAAGCGTGCCAGCCAGTGAATCCGGATTGGTGACAACCACATCCTGGAGCCCTGCCGTCCCTCCCGGAGCCGTCGCTGTAATTGTAGTTGAATTTGTAACACTGACATTCGTAGCGGTATTATTACCGATCTTCACCGTCACCCCAACAGCAGCGAAACCCGTTCCGGTAATGGTTACAGGGAACCCACCCGTCGTCGCGCCGCCAATTGGTGAAATGCCAGTTACTGTCGGAATAATACTAAAGGTGCCGGTACTGATAGCAGTGCCGCTGGGAGTGGTCACCGATATTGTACCCGTAGCTGCTGCGCCTGGGACCACCGCCGTGATTGATGTGTTCGAAATTATTGTATAAGTAGTGGCTGAGGTGCCGCCAAAAGTAACCGCTGTTACCACATTGAAGTTGGTTCCGGTGATGGTCACCAACGCACCAACGGTGCCTGATGTCGGTGTAAACGAACTGATCGTCGCAGCAGGCACAGTATAAGTAAACTGATCAGCAGAACTAGTGGCACTGATGCCGGTCGGAGTAATTACCGTTACATCAACGATGCCGGCGGTTCCAGCCGGGGAAGTGGCGGTAATCTGAGTGGCACTATTAATTGTGAAGGATGATGCATTAGTGTTGCCAAATTGCACCGCTGTAGCCCCGGTAAAATTGGAACCAGTAATGGTTATACTGGTTCCTCCTACTGTAGTCCCGGAGGTCGGTGAAATTGTAGTGATAATTGGTCCAGGCCCACCCAAAGATACTTGTGGTACAACTGCGGCATACTGTCTTACTGTGACATCTCTAAAGGCCGCTTGGAAAGGCTCATCCACACTGAAATTGAGGAAAGCCAACCCATTATAAGTAAGACTAGAATCAGTCAGATTCGGAATTTCTTGAACACCATTTACAAAAGTCTGTAAAACAGTTCCGTCGGATGCGCCAGCTGAAACTTCTGCTTCGAAATCGTACCAGGTATTAGTAGCCGGAGTTGTAGGACCAATATAGGCGCTGGCCAACTCAGTCCATGTGTCATTTACCACTTTGTTTTCGACAACCTGATGATATTGAAAATCAAGAAGTTGTTCGTATTTATTTGAGACATTCAGATATCTGGCGTTGAAGAAAACGTTTCCGTAAGGCACAGATGATTCGACATCATCTTCCGCAATATAATTCTCTGGGAACTGCATTAAGGAACCATCGGTGTTGGATATCTGAGCAATAGGTTCGTCTCTGTTATCGTTGTCAGTTTTCGTGTTGTCGCCTTGCATCTCATATTCAGGACTGCCGTCGGTCCCGATAACTACCCCCTGGGTTGAGGCACCACCGATAAAAGGATCGATATGGTCTGCCGTGTAGGTGGGGTCGGCAAAATCATCCCCGAAAATAAACGTAGTGTGAATGTTACTGGTTGTAACGGCGGAAGGATTTCCATAATACATATATATTGTAGTAGTACCGCTGGCGGCAATGGTCGGAACCTCGACCCAGAATGTTGCCGATGTTGATGCGACTTCGTTGGTCATCCAATAATTAAGGACGGTTGCATTATCAGAAGCAACGAAACGCACATCGCCAAAGTTAGCTTCCATATTAGCCTTCCAGGGTACTGATAATGAAATCTGATAGTTGGTAAGAGCAGTCCCTGTCCCGGTAATAGTGACTGCGCTGCGCTGAGTCCAGGAAGGATTCCATGAACCGGTCGGATTTGCTGTTGCTGTGGGTGTAGTGAACTGGGCATCTGTACCGTAACCGATACCATAACCGGTGCCACTGCCTATGGCCAAGGCACGATAATGGAAGGTTGTTCCGGCCGCAATACCAGTTATACTGGCTGTGAAAGAACCGGTGACGGTCACAGACTGAATGGTCGTAATACTACCATAATCAGTTCCAAGGCCCCATTCGAATGCCACCTGGGCACCCGTAGCACCTTCTAAATTGGTAAGATTTCCATTCAAAGTAACGGCATTAGCACTTACCGTCGCTGAACCTGTCGAAACCAATGGCAACATATGAAAGGTTGCAGTTACCGTCATATCATTACTCATGACGATGGTAGCGGGGTTAGTGGTGCCGCTTAAATTCCCACTCCATCCGGTAAAGGTATAACCGGTTGCGGCAGCTGCAGTAAGTTTTACTGATGTCGTCCAAGAATTATAAGTGTTTGTCGTCACATTACCCGAACCTATGGAAATACTCGGAGTCACGGTACCATTACCCACTATATTTACCGTTAGTGAGGACGTAAAATTAAAGGTAACAGTTGTATTACTTGCTTGTCCGTTCGGATTAGTGACGATTACATCATTAGCGTTGTTAAGGTCCGTGCCTGGCGGGGTTACTGCTGTAATCGTGGTTGGGTTTACGACAACAACACTTGTGGGCGCATTGCCATCAATTGTCACGGTTGCCCCGCTCACAAAACCTGTCCCGGTGATGGTTACTGGTGTTCCTCCCTCAACTGAACCGGAATTCGGGGAGATAGTTGTTATAGTTGGGGCGACGCTTAGCGTCGTAAACTGACTGGTTGTTGATGACCCGTAAGCAGCCGCCAGAGAATCCTCTCCGGAGGATTTTACCCCGGTCGTAACTGAAATCCAGTAGGTTGTGTTGTTGGCCAAAGAACTGGAAGGTAGTGATTGTTGCTGCATCCATAGCCGTGGAAAAGACTACGGTCGGTTGTACTGTAATAGCTACCCCAGTTGCCCCAACTGCCGGCGTCTGGGAACTAACTGTCGGGACAATGGCTATTGCCGCCGTCGTAAACTGACTGGTTGTTGATGACCCGTAAGCAGCCGCCAGAGAATCCTCTCCGGAGGATTTTACCCCGGTCGTAACTGAAATCCAGTAGGTTGTGTTGTTGGCCAAAGAACTGGAAG
>JBEKCX010000666.1:0-3407 GCA_050014655.1 Occallatibacter sp.
GTTCACGTTGAGTTCATTCATTGCGCTCAAGAGCAGCCTTCGCTGCCCAATACGCAATGCGTCCCTCAAAGTGGCCTATTTTGAAGTGCCCATCCCTGGCCGGTTTTCACTGCCCGCTGACACCTTCCCGGAAATAACTCCCCCCTCCAAAACCTCCGATTTCTCCGATTTCTCCGATTTTTCTAACCCCCCTTCATCTGCTCTTGATTGCGTGTGGGTGCCGGGCATCTTGGCGCGACGGCGGAGTCATTTTGCCGGCGCGCTGGAGTTCCGCGCGGAGCGCTGTTCCAATTGTCCCCTCAGATAGAAGTCCTCTGGAGCATGCAGCCAGGCGGTCCACCAGATGTTCCCCAGCATTTGGCCGCCTTTGATCAGTTGCCCTTCCAAAAAAGGGCGGCCGGCCAATCCTTGCTCGCCCTCCCCGGAAAGTTTGCCCTCCTTCTCCAATTGGTAAAGGGTTTCCACCAATTTATTCTGATCCACCAAATAGGCCACCACCGCGCGAAACAGGCCGTCCGGGCGGCCCTCCTCACTCACACTTTCGGCCGGATGAATTCTGCCCGCCAGCGTCTCCAGCTTAGGCTCCCCGGTTTTTCGAAAATACCCCCCGTCAATCCACGCGTGAAAGGTCCGGTTGGTCGTGTAACCGTGCGGATTGTCTCCAACCCAGCCATTGAAATAAATGGTCGTGTGGAGCGGCTGGGACCCGTCACCCACAAAGTGCCCCATCACACCCATCACATAGACCACGTCCGCCTGCGCGTTGGCGATTTCCGCCGGAGTGCCGCCCGCCCGCTCGAAGGTCTTCAAATAACTGAAACACGACTCCAATTTGTCTGTATATTCGACGATGGTCCACGGCAGAAAACCGGTCAACTCCCGCGTCTGGTCCTGGTCCATCTCCGGGTTGATGGCCTCGAAACGCTCCGGATGCGCCGCGCGCGCCTGGGCGAACAGGCCGGCGAAAGTGTAGCGCAGCGGCGGCAATTGGTCGGGCGTCAAGTCGCACAGTTTCAACTCCTCCAAGTCAATGTAGTGATCCGGGCCGTTGGCATTGCGCAGCGAAAGACCGGGATTGCTGCGCCAGCGGTCCGGTTCTCCCGACAAAAACGCGATGCGTTCCCGCTGGGCCGGGGCCAGCACAAAGGCGGGGAAGTTGGTCGGCAGCGAAGCTAGGGCCAACTGATTGATAACAGAGTGGCTGCTGTAATCCCACGCGCCAGCGGTGCCGGCGCCCAGGAAAACCAGCGCGCACCATCCCCAAAAACGGGCGCAAGATTTATTTCTCGGGGTGTGGTACGGCGGCGTCACGTTGTTTTTCCGGGCGGGAATTTTGATGGTGGCAGAATGCCGCGGAATGTCATTGATGGTCAAGAAAATAACGATAGGCTGGGTCCCAAATGACATCGGGCACCGGCCCCTCCAGCTTGGTGCTGAAATCGGCGCCGTTGGTCAAATAGGAGTCCTTGAAGTAGTTCGCGTGGCCATCGCAAAAATTAAGCACCGCCCCGACGAAATGGCGCGAGGCCACACTCTTAAAGCGCAGGCCTGGAAGCTGATTGTTGTATATTGGATTCGCATTTTCCAATTCAGTATATGGATTGAAGGCCGCGTCGAACAATAGAACTGAGGCGGATGGCTTGGGGAGGGTGTTTATTTTGGGCATTGTCCCATAAGGGTAAGTCTCGCCGAGTGGATCCGATGTGGTGGAGGTTCCGATGACCTTATTGAGATCAAGGGACTGGCAATAGCCGAAGTAGCCGACCGAGGGAGCGGTTTCCGGAGCAGCTTCCAATTGCGAGGCCGCTTCTGCCGTGCTCATTCGGATGGCCGGACAGAACCAAAATGAGCTGCCCGTTCCTCCCGGAAAGGGCATATACTCATAGATGATGCTGGTCGGCGTTCCCGTCAAATAGCTGACTCTATTCGACTCATAGCTTGCCAAAGGTTTCCCCCCCCAATAAGGGGGCAGCAGATTAAACCATGCGGTTGGGTCCAGGGCCGATCCATATGGGTCAGTTCCCTCATAATCCTCGCTATCCCCCATCCCATCAGTCGGCAGGGTGTCACTGTTATCACCGGCGTACATCTGCTCGGCAAGCCCCCACTGTTTGAGGTTGGTGATACAACCGGTTTTCTGGGCCGCCAGTTTGGCGTTCGCTAATACGGGAAGGAGCAATGCCGCCAGGATGGCAATGATGGCGATCACCACCAGCAGCTCAATCAACGTAAAAGCACGCGTTCTCATTTAAATCCTTGCGGCATTTTAGCCCAAAGACTGCCGGACGCAAGTTAAAACGCGCGCGGCCGTTTCAAGTTCGGCCTACGGGCTGGTGATCGCATAAAACTTCGCCGTGTTGGTGGGGCCGACATCGGTGTAGGTTCCGTTTGCCGTGCTGAACCAAAGCCCCGAAGCCAGCGGGGTAAATGGCTGATCCAGGTTGGTCGTGCTCAGGACGCTATAGGTATAAGTGTAAGGCACGGCCGTCCAGTTCAGGGTGAACTTGGTCCCGCCACTCTCGGATAGCGTCCCCCCTAACGTTACTGCCGCCGGAGGCGTTGACACCAAATTGGTATAAACGGTGAACTCAATGCCAACAGTTGTATCGTCCTGGATCAGCGGACCAGCGATGCTGTAGGCAAACTGCGGCATCTTTTGTCCTGTGACATAATTTGTATCCTGGTCGCTCAGGTAAACCGTATAGGTCTGCCCGGAGGTATTTGTGACAATGTAGTCTGTTCCGGAGGCAAACACCGCTCTAGGCGTGTAGGCCTCGAAATAGAGGTTGGTCAGCACCACCACAGATCCTTCGACATTGGTGGCCAGGCTGGCGGAGAGTGGGGCCGGGTTATTCCCCCAAGGCAGGAGGATCGGCGCCGGCAGCGGACTGTTGTGACTCAGGATGGTATTAACGTAATCCGCAGCGCCTTCAGTCACGTCCAGTTCGTAATTGTCCACGTAAGAGGAGAGAGTCCCGGTGGCCGTCACCACATCTCCCAATTGCGGGCGGAAGTCCGAGCCATCCGTGACAAAGAGGTTGATGCCGCCCGTGCTGTCTTGCAAGTAACACGAGGAGGTGTCGCCGGAGGTCAGGTTGGTGGCGGTCGTGACAACTCCTGTCACAGTATAAAGAGTGGTCATGTTTGCGGGCTGGTAGGTCGTGGGATTCAGCAAACTTCTCAGGTAGGCGATGGTTGTTGACACGGGTCCATTGACAGTCAAAACCGCGTTGCTGCTGGCTGTGGTCAATCCCGTGCCGCCGGTTGCGATCACGTAATAAATGCCCGATTGATTGGTGGAAAGACCGGTCAGTGTCAGGCTTGGGGACGTGTCCCCGCTCAACGCCACACCGTTGGTGTACCACTGATAGGTAATCGGCCCGGTCCCGGTGGCCAGGGAGGTGAAG
>JBEKCX010000667.1:0-2912 GCA_050014655.1 Occallatibacter sp.
CCGTCGGCGAGGAAGCGGAGGGCCATGTTCTTCTTGGTCTGGTAGTCGTGCTCGTCGACGGTGACGGAGAACTTGACTTCCTTGATGGTGATGACTTTTTGCTTCTTGCGCGCGGCGCGCTCGCTCTTGTCTTTCTCGTAGAGGAATTTGCCGTAGTCCTGAATGCGGCAGACGGGCGGGACGGCGTTGGGCGAGATCTCCACCAGGTCGAGCGATCGCTCGCGGGCCATCTTGAGAGCCTCGAAGGGAGGCATGATGCCGAGCTGCTCGCCGTTCTCGTCGATGACGCGAATCTCGCGGGCACGGATCCGTTCGTTGGTGCGGATGAAGGATTTTGCGGAACGCTTATCGATCGGGGGAATAAAGTACCTCCACAGCGTGCCGCATGGGCCGCCATGTCTCTAAAGGATTGGATTGCAAGCCTCGTCTGAAGGTTGCGTATAGCGAGAAGTATAGCATCAGGCGGGTTTAGGAGCGGTCATTTCGCTGCGGGTGGTGGGTTAGTTTGAAGTCCAGGGCAAACGAAGTTGCCGAAAACCCGTCTTTCGGGAACGTCGCTTTCTCGGTTAGCCCTAAGGTTTGTCACCACCACTGAAACACGCGCCCAAGAGAACAGAAATGAAAACATACGAAGCTTTTCAAAAGACTCGGCGGCCAGGATGAGCGTCATCGTCGGCTTTGGCGAAGGCCAATTCTTTCTTGCGGATGCGCTCTGCGCACCATTTCACCAGTTCGAGCGAACACTTGATCATGGATTGGAGTTGCTCATGGCTCACTGCCACTTCGGCGTCAACGCCCTCACCAGCGACAAAATCTGGGAATGCTGACGAGAACTTGAGGTCGAGCATTTTATTGGTATCGAATGGTACTTCTTCCAGTTCGTTATCGCTGCGACCCTCCTGTATATCTTGCCTGAAGAGGTACGGGTTCGCTACCCCACCGTCGTGGACAATTTGATTGCGAACTGCGCGTAGTGGCTCAATGAATGCTATGCGTCTGGGTTCTATATCGAAATCGAACCGTTCCTTGTATTCAATCCATAGGCGTTCGAACTCACTCTTATCGTTACCGCCGTACTTCTTCTTCCGGGCGCTGAAAGATTCTGCAATACGTGCCAACTGACGCAAACTGTGCGTCAGGCGAGACGCCAGCCCAACAAGAGCCATATTCAGTAGGAAGCGAAGCTGGTCATGAAAAAACCAGTGAAGCTCAGCGAGATCGTCAGTCAGTCGTTCGCTGAGGCTAACAGCAGACTCGCTCAATCCAGCAGTTATTTTGGCCTTATCCTCTTCAAATTCAGACTCAAGCCTAGCGTTCGCAGCGTCCAGAGTTCCCAAGATGAGAATGTAGACTTCTCGCTCAAATGTTGAATACTCAAAATAGAACTGATCGTTTTGGCGGGAAAGCGAGAGTCGAGAGAATTCCATGGCAGCTCTCATATCGTGAACATCAAATGGTAATGGCGCAGGTGAGGTCAGTCCTTTGCCTGATCCGCGAACTTTCTGAGTTTCGCTACCATCATGTTGATGGTCCGAACGTATTGCGGATCCCAGTATGGTTCTAGGTAAGGGAATTCCGCATATCGAGTGCCAATCCAGTTTGCCATGCCCTCGTAAGCTGGGAAATTCGACTCTTGCCGGTAGTTAAGACAGCCTTTTGGTTCAAAATATGCGATGTCTGTTACTGCCCATTTGAAGTTGTCAAGATAGTAGTCTATTTCCTCTTTCCCTGTATGGCTCTTCTCTATCCATGCCAGATACTTTTTCTTATCCACGGACGATCCCGGACCACCACTGTCAATTTGAACGTGTACCACAGCGAATTTTAGGTTTTCGAGCGGAGCATGGTTTCCAACCAAGATAGTAGCTAAGACGCCTGGCTTTCTAAGATTATCGATAGTTTGTTGACGAGATTTTTCGTCTTGATAAACCACGATAAATCTCATCCCGTCTCCGCCTCCCAAAGGTGATCCGCCTAATAGCTTTTGTATGGTCACGTTGCCATGTAGAGCCTCGCCAAGTTGATTCACGTCAAATGACGTCGCAGAATATATGTCGTCTCCGTCCTCTGAAAATAGATATTCAAGAGGAGTGTTACCGATAAGCCCATCTTCAATCAATGCAGGACCTTGAACTGTCAAGTGGCGTATCTGTTCCTGACAAGGGTCAGGAGCGGGCTGCGGCAGCGGCGACTGTGTATACAAGGTGCCTGCTGCCAGAAAACACACGGAGAACGCGAAGCAAGCCTCGACTACATGTGGATGATTGCTCATTATCGTCCTTCCTGATGAATTTTACGCCAAAGATAGCAACCTAGGTTTACTCAATATCGCCGACGCATGGTTGTACGGTCGGGTGCGTGACTGCTTCCTGCGGTCGAACTGCCTGTAAAGTCAGCTTATCGTAAATTTCATCCATTCCCGTCAAATTGACACACTACTTCGCGGAGGCCATTTGGAGCTGATATTCGGCGTAGGGGCCTTTGAAGTCCTCGATGCGGAAGGCGGATGGGCCGCCCTCGAAGTGCCAGATGCGGGTGGCGACTTCGTCGATGAGGTCGAGGTCGTGGGTGACGAGCAGGACGGTGCCCTCGTACTTCTGCAGGGCGAGGTTGAGCGCGTTGCTGGCTTCGAGGTCGAGGTGGTTGGAGGGCTCGTCGAGGACGAGGACGTTGGGCTTCTGTAGCATGAGCTTGCAGAAGAGCAGGCGCGCCGATTCGCCGCCAGAGAGCGCGTCCGTCATCTTCATGCCCTCCTCGCCGCGGAAGAGCATGCGGCCGAGGATGCCGCGGATGTCCTCCTTGGTGGCGTCCTCGTCGAACTGGTGCAGCCAGTCGTTGATGGTGATGCCGGGCTGGATGGAGGAGATGAAGTCCTGGGCGAAGTAGCCGATCTGCGCCTCGTGGCCCCACTT
>JBEKCX010000668.1:0-8056 GCA_050014655.1 Occallatibacter sp.
GCCTTCGGAGCTAAGGAGAAAAGCCTCCAAAACCTGCCAACGGGAGGAGCGGCGGCTGATCGCCTTCAGGCTTTCAGCGATGCAAATGGGGTACAGGCTCATAGGCCCGAACGGAGTGCGAGTGAGAAGATTCGACATGATAGGTCTCCAGAAAATGGATAGCCGCTCGAAGGCGGCTTGGGTGAAGGAACGAAGTATTTACACAGCATGAGTCCGAACTTTGTGTTCGGGTGGCTGTCTACGGGTGGAACACTCGACGGCCATTGAGGCTTCCGATCGTCGGACCGACAACGAAGACGCGCGAGGCCTGGGGTGCAATGGGGCGAGTTGCAATCTGGTAGACGGGTGCTACTACAGGGCTAACGGCGGTTCGCTTCGTGCGTGTCATGCACGCAGCAGCTACGCCAAGTTGAGATGCTTCGTACTGCTTCCAAAAGCTGGGTCTTGATCCACGCATGAGAGTTCTCCTTGGTGCTTTACGGCCCCTTACGCGGAGCCAGCGGTTGGTTTACATTGCGTCGTGCGCCGCCTTGAACCTGGCGTGCAGTTTGTGTTGTTAGCCGTCGCGTGATTGCGACGCCAAGATCTGACAGCATGTTTATGGGGGTGTGGAGGCTGCCCACCGGCAACTTCGCCGACACGCAGATGAGGCGGGAAATCCGATCAACTGCAAAGTTTTGAGAGCTCGTCACCCGCGGAGTTCAACTCGACGCTGGGGAGTCTTACGAATTTGCGGCGCGGTCACGTACGCACCACCCCTGCGAATGCAGAGGACGGAACCACTCGGTGTTCGGCGGAGTCACTCACTTTTGACTCTTTGGTGGGAGGCTGTTCGTAGCCTCAGTTGTCTTGGATTGTTTCCGCTTGAAAGCTGATAGGGGGCGGAATGTCTGCAGGAGTGTGGATGCCATCCGAACGCGCTGTTTGTGGCACAACGATGTTTGGAGGCCGGAGTTGGGCTTGGTTGGTTATGTGCGGCGGTTCGTACTTCAACACCTGATAGATCAGCACCATCACAACGGGGAAGAAGAGAAAGCCAAAGAACAGTCCTCGCCAGAAATACGACTTCCAGTTTGGAATGCCCTTACTGCTTGCGATGATTCCTGGCAGTGTCCCGAACATGAAGAGCAGCGTAGGGATCGCCTCGACGAGAGGCAGCCACCACTCAACTTTCTGACCTTCGGTATTGCCCTTCGGGTGTGGACGTATATTCGACCCGGGACCCCAACTTCGAGCCATTGGACGGTGATGGTGCAACTGAGCGATGGGCGGCGATGCGACCACCGCAAGAGATGCACTGAGGAGAAGAATGGATAGGAGCGATCTCCTGAACATGGCCGGACCTAGTTCCAGCCAGACGGAGACGCTACCAGTCTGCCAGGAAGCGTGCAGACCGCAAGATGGGCCTTGATTGCCATCGGCTTATCGCCATTCAGGACGGCAGTACGCGGCATGCAGGACGCAGCGAGGGACATCTGTTGAGCTTCGTATTTTCGCCAAAAGCCAGGCTTGGATCCACGCATGAGGAATCTCCTTGAAAAGTCGAACGGTTGAATTGCGTTGTGGTGTGAGCCTTGCCAACTGACGTGTCGGGCGAGGCGTGGGGAAGAAAGACTGGGGATGTCCAAAAGAAATGGCAGCTCCCGTGGTGGCGAGCTGCCGAGGTGGATCACTCGTATTTCCGCTGGACAGCGGACTTGGTATGCGGGCCTTAGCTCAACGCATGAAAAGGGTGGGACCGAATTTGGGTGGCTCGGCCCCGGGACCAGTGTGGTGGGTGGTTGTGACCAATGCAGAACGCGAGGTCAGCGAAGATGAAGTCTTTTTTATTGCGAGGCCGCAACGAATGTCCCTGACGAAGGCACACTGCTCCAGCTATGCGACGGGTCCCAAAGATTGGGACTTGAAGCAGCAAAAAGACAAAGGGTGGCAAACACACAAACGACGATAAAGTAGACTACACAATTGGTTTTCATGGCGGGGTATCCCTGATGGTGATGTTGTGCACCGGAAGGTTATCCATTTCTATAACCAGCGCGGCAAGGCAGAGGAATGGATCAAGGAGGGCAAGCAGGCGGTGAAGACGACGCGGCTGAGCTGCCACCGGTTTCGTGGCAATGAGGTGCGGCCGTGGCTCAGCATTCTTGTCTACAACCTGGGGAATTTGTTGCGGAGGCTGGTGAAGACGGGGGGGCGGTTGGTGAAGCACGCGCGGTACTACTGGCTGATGCTGGTCGAAGGACATCTGACTTAAGACGTCACCGTTTCAGCCGCATGAATCTCACGGATTAAGTCGTCCAACTCGTCCTAAACCGCCAAATAGAACGGTCCCCGACACAAGCGTCGTCCCTCAATAGCCGTTGCTTTTGCATTCCGTAAATCACGCCGACTGAAATAGTTCTTTGCGCATTCGAGATATGTCTCGCCGCGCTTCTTCGCCATTTTCTTGACCGCGATGACGTTGCGCTGCGCATCCTGCTGATCCCTCGATCGAACGATTCCGACTTGCATACCAATTCTCCTTTTGATAGATCCCACCCAAAATACCAGACGACAGTTCAGTTAAAGTCTTCCGCAACGAAATCCACACGTGCGTACGAGCAACACAACATCCCGACCACCGACAGTCCTCCGCGCAGCCGAGATAGTCTCACCCGCATACACTAGACATCACATTGACGCCGACACATTTCACACCTCCGCCGTCTTGCCTCTCCACCCGATTGTTTTCCTTTTCCTCGCCGCAGAACTCGACAGAAAGGCAACACAAGTCGCGTCGCCGAGCGCAATTTCACCGGCCTCAGATTCGCGCGAAGAGCACGCCGACCGCACCCGCACTGTCTTGCCTTTCACCCGATTGTTTTCCTTTCCTCGCCGCAGAACTCGACAGAAAGGCAACACAAGTCGCGTCGTCGAGAGCAATTTCACCGGCCTCAGATTCGCGCGAAGAGCACGCCGACCGCGCCCGCACTGTCTTGCCTTTCACCCGATTGTTTTCCTTTCCTCGCCGCAAACCGCGACAGGAAAGCGACACAAATCGCGTCACCGAGAGCAGTAAGACGGCACGTCAAAGAAGCGTCTACAACATGAATTGCAGTCACGGACGAACTTGAAAAGCGGCAAATACGACCCGACAACGTAAAACGCCAGCAAAAGTGATGTCGTTTCGAGGGGATAGTCAGAGCGTAAGTCCCGCATTCCAAACTTACTTAGGATGGGGGCCTCGACAAACGGTATGCGTAGAGTATGCATGTTGGTGACGGTGCTAGATGTAAGCTGTATGCGTGCTGTATGCATTTGGACCGAGGAATGTGCTGCGGGCCTACGTGACTATGCCATGCGCGTCTTCAACGTAAATTAGGCCCCAGCTTTGGAATACGCTGGAGCCTAATCTAGTGTCAGAGTCGGTGGCAATCAGGTTTCTTATTGCAGTTTTAATCGCCTTATCGAGGTGAGATAGTCTTGGATGGAAACCCGTACCACGGAGCGATCTTGTACGACTCGCAGCGGAGCATCCACCCCATTACTCTGAAACTGTGACGCGATCACAACCCCGACCGGGACCGTCGCTGAATGCACTTCCCTGGACACAAAGACCGCATTTGTTTCGTTGTCCACGAAGTATAAGAGGCCCTGGACCTGACGTTCGGCGTCTAGGTTCTTCCGGATTTGAGCGTACCGTTCCTTCGACTTGATTGTCCTTTCGTACTCGATTCCCAGATGGATGACTGCGTTAGAATCGGACGGCGACGCAATCTCTGCGATCGAATCGTAGTCTTTTTGTGTCGGGCGGTTCGCCGCTATATTTAGCGACTTCAGTTGCCGATCTCCGATCCACTGACGGATACCGAACGCTTTCCGAGCCGCAATCTCGATCTGATTTAGCCCGATGAAGTGCGGCACTTGCCCGACGTCTGCGAGCGTCTCAGTGTCGGCGGACACGCTAAGAATCCCCATGCCGGCGACCTGTAAAGTGTTGATCCCCGCCTGCGTGATGGCAAATATCCGACCTGGATAAGGGAAGCACTGCGGGTAAATCTGGATCTGATTGAGATCCACTAGCCGCGCGAGTCGCCGGTTCCGACAGTCGTAATTCACCTCCTCTGTCCGTCCGGCGATGAGGAGTTCAAGCTGTTGACGGCTGATAAAAGTCGCGTCGCGAATGAGAAGCAGGAGCGGGAGATCCCTCGCAGGGTTGAGTAGAGATTTGCCAGCGTGGGTCACCGGCCGTCGACCAGGCCGAGAAATGACGTCTTGTCCTTGCACATGATCCTCCAACTTCCGAGAGCAGTCCAGATAACCGATTCCCTCTTCATCATCAGCAACGTTTCTTGGTGTAAAGCGTAATAACTCGAAGACAGTATGCGAGCCGGACCGTCGCATCGCCAGTCCGAGTTGAAGTCGATCATCCCCTCACTCGTGCTCCGGACACACACGAGGAAGCGGTCTGCCTCGGCATTGTCGGGTGCTCTAGACCGGAGCATCAGCCTGTTTGATTCCATGTAGCGGGTGACCCCCTCGGTGTAATATTTCGCTTGGAGGATCTCCTGGGGGGAGTCAAAGTATGGCTTCGTTGCTGCGTTGATCCGCACAAAACCGCCAATCGAATGCTTATACTTTTCGGGTGATCCGACCTTAATGTGGGTCGTGTTCATGAACGCCGACCGGTGCCGCAGAAGGGCTCCAGTGCGTTGATCAAACCTCTTCTTAAGGTACCAATGCGAACCGAATGAGATGCACTGAACGATCACTGAGGCTCCCCAGAGTTATCGCTTTCACCAACAGCGCTTGCCTGCCTGAGTTGGTTGATCTGGTTCCGGAGTGCAACTTTGTGCTGCTGCAGCGCTTGTACTTGAGCCTCCAGCCGGCGATTCTTGACCTCCAGACTCTCGTCACCTTTGGCGTCGGTGCCTGCCACTGGTTGCTCACCCGCGGCTGCGGCATTGGCACGTGCCAGCGCAATATCCACGTCAGACTGGGCAGTCGGCGCGCCGCCACTGTCGACGACTGGACTCTTCTTCTTGAACCCGGCTGGCCTGAACTGGGAGCCAGACTCGATGCCAAATTCGCTGGCAGCCGCGACCGAGGGGATGCTGCTTACCTCTTGGGACTGCTCGCTGCCGGATGCTTCGGTCTGCTGTTCGGATGTTGAATCTGCGGACTGTCCGCTGGGCGCAAGGAACGGCAATGCGGGCAAAGTCGCGCTGTCTATCTCGCGTGGCCCGTCGCCATTTTCACGCAGTTCGCGCTCATATTGCTCGTTGAGACGCTCTACAAAGTCGTTGTGAATCTTGATGACTCGCAGGTTGTGATAGCGCGCGAAGTTGCGGGAGTTGGTGAGTTGGAGCACTATGTCGACCGTGACCGTTAGCCGTTGATCGCGCTGACGCATCAGCCAGAGGACGTAAAGGAGGAGGAGGAGCATCGCGACCAACGCGCACAATAGGCCCCAGAACTCGACACTCAGGAGTAGGTCGTGGACGAGCTGCATGTGCCACTGGGAGAGTATCCCTCCGTAGTTTGTGTCGTTGGGATTGACAGCGTGAGCGGCACTTTCAACCGCGCTCGGACGGGGCGCACTGTCGCACTTTCTGTTGTCGATCGTTGGGTCGCCATTGTCTTTCTGCTGGACCGTGTTCGGATATACCTCGTGATTATGGTTCCAGTTGATAGGCGCGTTTGGCCTGGCGCCGTCCTGCTGCGCGGTAGGAATCTGCTGCTGGTTTGGCGCGACACCTTCCTCCGTCTGGGTGTCGTCCGGTTGCGCCTGGGGCGCCTGCTGTGGCTGCTGTGGCTGCTGTGCGTGAGCGGCGATCACGGCCGCCATAAAGATGATTCCCAAAGCACAAGACTTCATAATTTTCTCCCACCGCGGGCAGTTTTCTTGCCGGCATAATCGGTTCGCTTTGCTTCCAGGTCGAGGGTTGGAAACCGCAGATTCAAGCCCCGCGAGTCAGACATCAACCCCGCCATGGACGGGAAAAGGTTGTTCACCGTGCCTGAAATGAAATGCTCATACGGTCGCCGGACGTGGATGTGTTTATGCACCATCCCCTTGGTCGCGTCGGACATCACAACTTGCATTTGGCCGCTAGGGAGACGCTTGAGTTGCTCATCCCGGATTTGCAAGTCGTAGTAGTCCGACCTACTCCCAGTGCCCTGCTCCTCATATTTATCGCCGGTCAGAACACCGCCTTTTTCGACGTGGACCGAAAGCCGTTCGTGCTTGATTTCGCCACCCTCTTTGCGATACTGCTCGGTGGTCTTGTCATCTCTCATTCGCAACATGAAGGAGTTGTTTGGCCCGGATGTAAGGGAGTCTTTGAGCCCAAAACCAATGGGATCCAGTTGGCCAAAGTTTTGAAGTGCGAACATAAACGCTACGTTTCCCCCGCGGGCGGTTTGAAGAATGCGCGGGAAATTCTGGTAGGCAAACGGCGCAAACTCATCCATAAGAATCGAGACAAAGCTGTGATTGACCCCGTGCCCAGTCTTTGCGTACCTCTGCCCAAGCGTGAGCTGGAGGTTCTGTAGGAGTATCCGGCCGAGCGCTGTAACGGCATCAGCGTTGACGTTAATATTGAGGCTGACGTACAGGATGAGGTTTTTTTCCAACACCTCTTCGATGGTCAGCAGGTTCTCATAAGGGCCGGTGATGAGTGCCAAGGAGTCCGACATGAAAGTTACCAGGTGATTAATCAGGCCTTGGATCTTCGACACGCGCTCTTTATCTTGGAAGGTTGTCAACAGATTTTGAATACTCATCTCGAGCGTCAGGATCTGTTGGCGCGAAACGGAGGAATCTGCACGCGCGTTCTCCAGCGCGATCTTGATCTGCCTGAGAAGTACCTTATCGTCGTAGGCAGCTACGAGGACATCGTAGAAGTTGAACCTCTTGCCGGAGTAGAACAGGATGCGTGCGATGTTCTCCAAATACACCCTCTGGTGCTGATCGAAAAAGTCGTCACCGCCATCAACCTTGAACGACTCAAAGATGAACGCAACATGCGCGTCCGGGTCTCCGTGGGGCGCCCAGAATGGGTTGAAGGCAACTGAGTTCTCCGGTTGGGAGGGGTCTATCAGGCGAAAGTTGTCCATCCGTCCGGCAGCTTCGACAATCGGAAGAATTCGGTCAAGGACCTTCTTTTCGCCCTTCCCATCGATAAAGATGATCGGCACGCCGCTGCATATGTCTTGCTGGAGGATAGATTCAATCAGTGTGGTCTTGCCCGAACCTGTCATTCCGCTGGCGATTGTCTGCTGCACCCGGGTCTGGTTGGTCCAGTAAAAGGGCTGGCCGTCCGACTCGTGTCCAACCAAAACGCTTTCTGCGTCTTGCGCAATTCCGACCTCCTTAGCCTCGTTACTAAACGCAATCCGTAGCGGTGGTGGCGGCCATAGCGCCGCACGCTTTGCGGCTCGATGTCTGAAATAGGTAGCCACGTCGACCACAACGAAGAGCCCGATCGCGCCCAAAAGGGCGATTTCAGTCAGTTCAGAGGCCGTTAAATGGAGCCTTGACGACGCCAGCCAAAACAGGACTACAACAACAATTGCCAGGAGAAACCATCCAAATATGATTGCGCTACCTTCCGGGTCATGTTCGGGCTTTTCGGTTTGCATGAACACACACTTTCGATGGAAAGCGGACGCGCCCGCCATTAGATACGGCTGTGGAGGCGACGGCCGCTAGGAAGTTACGACTGAAAGTGGAAGTACAGAATGACGCCGATCACGCCGAATACGCCGAGTATCGCTGTCCAAATCAGCGGGTGCAGACGATACTTACCCTTGTCATCGAGCGGCTCAATCGGATCTTGGCACTTTCCCTTGATCTCGTCAGTGAATGTGGGGCAACCTTTGCTGTAGCTCTCCTTAACCAACTTGAGGATCGCCGCTCTGTCGGCGGGTTGGTACACAATGTCGGTCAAAATATCACCGCCGCATGAACCTGTTTCTTGCCATCGGGCGGAAGGCTGAACTGGTAGATGGCTACCGGGTGACCCACTTTGCTGACGGCCATGACCCAACTCACGGACTCTTTTGGCTCTAGGTC
>JBEKCX010000669.1:0-4771 GCA_050014655.1 Occallatibacter sp.
CAGCAATATGAACAAGAGAGTGGGCGAGATCCATACGTCGCACGCAAGCTTGCCGCAGAGCAGAACGTCTCCATCCGCGTGAAGCATAGCAGCGATTTGATGCACTTGAAGGAATGGAGCGACGGCAGTCGGTTTAGAGAGGGAAGTGCCAACTGGAGTCCGTCTGGCGAGAAACGTCAGGACAACTCCGCTGCGGTTTTCACAAACAAACAGGCAGCCCAAGCCTTCGAGCGCAAGTTTCAGGACATGTGGGATCGTCCCAACAACATCCTGGTGCAATGAAACGATTTCACAAGCAGCGTGACACAGAGGAGCCTTCGGGCTCCTCTTATTTTATTGGGAGGCAATATGCAGGAGGCAGGAAGGATCGTTTTGACTGGCGAAGTAAGCGATACTCCAGTCATTCGCGCAACGTTGCAAGGCCTGTATACAGCAACCTTTTCACTCACCAACACAACTCGCCGTATAAATCGTTCCGGTGCCTACACGGACCGCCAGAAGCGCTACAACATCGTCGCGTGTGGAGATCTCGCGCTCACTATTCGTCACACAATTCGAAAAGGAAACGAGATCAACATCGAAGGCAAGTACCACCTGAAGCGGTGGAAGGACAAAAGCTCGGGTGAGACCAAATACCTTACCCAAGTTCTCATCGATCGCTTTTCGTTCGCAGAGCCGGATCAGCTTGAACTTCCGATAGCTGCCTAAAACTTTCACCGTGGGGTTGGTTCGTTCCAGCCCTTTTATTCAACAGCCGCAAGGCAACAACCGAAAGCTCAACACTCCCAGGAGGGAGATACCACAATGGCAAAAGGCGTTAACAAAGTTTTTCTTCTCGGCCACGTCGGCAAAGAGCCGGAGATTCGCACCACCAACGGCGGCATGACCATTGCCAGCTTCACCCTCGCAACTGCGGATCGTGCGAAGGATGCGCAGGCAACTGGGTCGATAAGACCGAATGGCACAATCTGGTCGCGTTCCAGCGTACCGCGGAGATCGTCCGCGACTACGTGAAGAAGGGCACTCAGCTCTTCATCGAGGGCAAGATCCAGACGCGCTCGTGGGACGACAAGGAGTCGGGCGCAAAGCGTTACAAGACCGAGATTCTGGTCAACGAACTCTCGCTCCTCGGCAAGCCGGGCGGCGGTGAGGGCGGCGGCAACCGGGCCTCCAGCCCAACTCAGACGGCCACCACCCCCGATGCAGCGGACTACGCTGACCAGGGCATCACGGACGATGACATCCCCTTCTGAGCGCATAGAAGCTGCTCAGTCACTTGCAGGTGAAAGTCCTGCCACAGGAGTTGATTCGTTGCCTGTGTAGCTATGGCGTACGTGTGAAGGGTGACCGACGCACGGGAGCAACGCCGGATAAACGTGGCCCCCGACCTAGACAGTGGGTGCGCGCAAGCATACAGCCCGTAACGCAAGTGAACCTCTGCTCAGCCTCGTAAATGTCAGCCGTGCCGTCATGCTAGGAGAGCACGGTGTAAGGTGGTTCCGCCGAGTCCATAGAATGGGGACGAAGGCCGCGATCTTTGGTGGATGAACGAATCATTCGAAGCCAAGGTAGGAACTCGGGGTATAGAGGATGGGATGTATGTATAGGACTGAGCGGAACTATGGAGACCTTACCCCGTCGCGGAATAAACCACCGCGGAAGTGAAGATATAAGGTATGCGCCGAAAATCGGAACGACGCGGGGATAAGGATTCGGATGAGGTCATAGTACTGATGATGATGGGGACAACAGAACCCTGTCGGAGGGAAGGACCTCTACTTCTGTTGTGTTTTCGATGAAGGAGGCATCGCGTGATTGCGAAAGCTGAAAACACGCCGTTAGACAAGGTGCAAGTACTCCAACGGAAACTATATCTAGCAGCCAAGACGAATCCGAAGCGTAAATTCGGAGTGTTGTACGACAAGGTATGTAGGGAAGACGTGCTGCGGGCGGCATACGCGCAGGTAAAGGCCAATAAAGGTGCCCCAGGCATCGATCAGCAATCCTTCGAGATGATTGAGAAGGAAGTTGGTCTTGGAACTTTTCTGAACGAACTCCGCGCAAAGCTCGTTGCAAAGCGGTACAAGCCTCTGCCTGTCCGACGGGTGTATATCCCGAAGGCGGACGGAACGCAAAGACCGCTGGGCATCCCTATTATTGCCGATCGTGTAGTGCAGGCAGCAGTGAAGATCGCCATCGAACCTTTGTTCGAGGCGGTTTTCAAAGACTTCTCGTATGGCTTCCGGCCTCGGAAGAGCGCCCATCAGGCGTTGCGAGAGGTCTACAAGTGGCTGAACTTCAAATGCCACTGGGTTGTCGATGCGGATCTCAAGTCGTATTTCGACACGATTCCGCATGACAAATTGCTCCTGACTGTCCAATCCAAGGTCATTGATCGGTCGGTTGTGAAACTGATCTCGATGTGGCTCAAAGCTGGTGTGATGGAGGACATGAGTGTCCGGGCGGTAACGACCGGCACTCCGCAGGGCGGGGTGATTTCACCCTTACTTGCGAACCTCTACCTGCATTGGCTGGATCAGACGTGGGATAGAAGGAAATTCGGCGAACGCGCTCACGATGCTCATCTCGTCCGCTACGCCGATGACTTTGTCATCCTGTGCAAAGAAAGGCCAGATTTCTATCTGGAACAGGCGGGGCAGGTTCTTGACCGGCTCGGTTTGACTCTCAATGCCAAGAAGACACGGATACTGAATGCTACTCAAGAACCATTTGACTTCCTTGGTCACCGTTTTACGGTTCTGCCATCGAAGCGGACGGGAAAACTGAATACGTTCTACTATCCGTCACCCAAAGCGATGAACTCCATCAAGAAGAAGGTCCGGGAGATTGCCCTTACGGGACAACACTGGGAATTACCACTGCTGATCAAGGAGAGGATCAATCCGCTCCTACGCGGCTGGGGTAACTACTTCAAGATGGGGAACTCACGGAAACACTTCATGAGCATCGCCAACTACACCACTTACACACTCTGCATCATGCTGCGGAAGAAGCACAAGAAACGGTCGAAGGGGTGGAGGGACCACCCGCCGTCATGGTTCTATGACTACCACGGGCTGTTTAAGTTGTACAGCCTGTCAATAGCCAATAGCGACCAGCAACGGTATGGCCGACTTGCGCCGTCGTAAAGCTGTGGAAAGAAGACAGTAGGAAAGCCGTGTGCGGGAAAACCGCACGCACGGTTTGACGAGGGGCCGCTGAGGAGATCACCTCAAATCAGTGGCCTACTCTACGACACGTACCTGCGACCAAAGTGTAAAGTTTTTTCCCGCATCGCCCTGAGAAATCAGGACAATGTCATTCCAGAAATAGGGTGACCATGTAAAAGTGGTCGCCCTTTTCTTGCCTCAAAAGCGACTCCAATCCGAAAGGAAATTCCACAAATGTACGTCCTCTTCATTCCCTCCGCCATTGCATTCGTCCTCATCGCCGTCACCCAGGTCGTCTCCGAGATGCGCGGCGCCGGCGTCTCCAACATATAAGTCTTAACCGACGTGGGCCTGTCCAAAAGATCGCAAATCTTCGATGAACGCGTGTGCAATCATGCTTCCAATTCCGCAGCAGCTATCAGGACAGTGTTGAGTACGACACCTACCGCAATTTTTGAAGTAAAGTAGTGGTAGTGGTATACTATAGGTAACGGTGTGGAATATCTGCCGACAAATATTCTTGGAGATCCGACTCTGCCGTGCTGGACCTTCAGGTTAGCGGTAACAGTCTAAGCCTCCAACGAAGAAAAAGTCATTAGGCTTGGGAAGATCGATGGCGCGAATGAGAACGGAATCATCGAGACAATCAGACATTATGGCTGTTCGCCAAGTCCGCAACCGTGGGAGGGGTCAGGCGAGCCGATGCCGTCAGGATAGTGTCCCGACTGTGGCGCGGTCTGCCATCTCATTACCCCCAGCTTGTGACCGCAGTCCCTTCAGCTACCACAAAGGTGCTGTGTCGCACAATCCTAATAAAAACAGAGGGTCTACCGACATACTTCAAGGTGGACCCCCTGTTGACACAACAGTTACAGAGCTATCTTCACGGAGAACACTATGAAATCGTCTTTTAGCAATACCCTGCGAGTAATCGCTGTTGCACTTATCGGAGTTGCCAGTCTTGCAGTACTGAGCGGCTGTGCGGGCGGACTTGCTCTGGTTGCGGCTCCTAAGCAAGCCTCCCCCGCCTCCGCCGACGTGGCGGAGGTGATGGCAATAACGTTCAACTCCACCACAAACCTCTTCTATACCGCCAATGGCGCTGGAAACACCGTGTCAGTCTTTGACGGAGTGACGAACCAGCTCAAGGACACCATCAACGTAGGAAGCGACCCCACTGGGATCGCTGTGAATCCCGTGACGAACACCATTTACGTCACCAACTCCTTCGACGCGTCTCTGTCGATTATCAACGGTGCCACCGACGCCGTGACGAATACGCTTACTACAGTTGGTGACGACCCGTACGCGGTTGTTGTCAACCCCGTAACGAACAAGGTGTATGTCGCCGACTGGGTGACTGGAGATGACCAGAACCTGTATGTCGTCGACGGAGTGACAAATCAGGTGACGAGTTCGTTGACAGTAGGTGACGACGTGAGCGCCTTGGCGATCAACACCAAGACCAACACCATCTATGCAGCTACGATGTATACCGTTGCCGTGATCAATGGCTCCAACAACACCATTACAGCAACTCTCGCACCGTCAACTCCCTATCGGGTTCCCTCCGGTGGCATTGGCGTTGATGAGAGCACTAA
>JBEKCX010000670.1:0-7694 GCA_050014655.1 Occallatibacter sp.
TTCCACCCGAGGGTCTGTCAACTCAGAAAAATACTTCAGGGGATTGTCCATATCCCCTTCTCACAGCATCACCCCGTTTTGCATATAGCAAGACTGGTCCATTTATATGCGTCGGCCCTGTCGGGGTCCGGCCTTTCGTTGACTCCGGGCCGGGATTCGGTTATTCTAGACTCCTTGCGCGGTGTTGCGCCTGGGGTCTGTGCGTCGGCGCCCCCAACGACAGAATGTTCGTCGATGGGGTGAGTCAGCTCACCCGGACCCGGCTGGTCGATGCCCTGGAGGGATCGGCTGGAGCAGGCCACCGGCGGTTGGGCGCGAATCTCTTTGGCGCGTGTTCAGCCGAGCCAGGGCCCTTCGGGGGCCAGCCCTCGCAGTTCTCACGCGAACAGATTTGTTTGGTCGTGGGTGAATGAGGCCCGTGCGCTTTTGGCGTGGGCAGATGCGTTTTTTGCGCGAGAGTTTTGCCGGGGCGGGCAGGTTTTTTTCAAGAGAGTGGGAGCGAAATGGGTACCTTTGTTCCGAGCGGGAAGAATATCGACCGCAAATGGTTTCTAGTGGATGCCAGCGGGCAGACGCTGGGGCGGCTGGCGACCAAGGCCGCCAGTGTGCTCAGCGGCAAGCTGAATCCCCAGTATGTGCCGTATATCGATGTGGGCGACCACGTGATTGTCATCAACGCGGAGAAGGTGCGGCTGACCGGGCTTAAGGCCGAGAAGAAGCTGTATCGCCGCTATACCGGCTTTCCCGGCGGGCTGCGCGAGGAGTCGTTCGTGCGGCTGCTGAACCGCAGGCCGGAGGCGATCGTCGAGCAGGCCATCAAGGGTATGCTGCCCAAGACCAAGATGGGACGGCAGATGGCCACCAAGCTGAAGGTCTATCGCGGCGACAAGCATCCCCACCAGGCGCAGCAGCCGGTGGTTTTGGAAGTGGCGTAAAGGCAGCTTTTAGCTATTAGCTATTAGCTTCTTTCGGAATTTGAACTTTCGGGTTTTGGTTCTTAGCTAACGGCTAAGAGCTAACAGCTAAGAGGAAACGAATGGCAGATCTGGTTCAGTATTACGGGACGGGACGGCGCAAGGCGGCGATCGCCCGCGTCTTTCTTCGTCCCGGAACGGGCGAGTGGAAGGTCAACGGCAAGGCGTTCGATGAGTACTTCGTGACCGAACAGCAGCGAGTGGCGGCAAAGCGCACCCTGGTTCTGGTAGAGCTGGCCGGCAGCTTCGACGTGGTGACCACGGTGAAGAGCGGCGGCGTCTCTTCGCAGGCCGATGCGGTGAAGTTGGGCGTTGCCCGCGCGCTGATCGAGTTCAATCCGGAACTGCGCAAGGCGCTCAAGGCCGAAGGCCTGCTGACTCGCGACTCGCGCATGAAGGAGCGCAAGAAGTACGGGCAGAAGGGCGCCCGCAAGCGGTTCCAGTTCAGCAAGCGCTAGTCAATTTCCTTCGGGAGGGCGACATGTCGAAGTTCAAGGTCATCGACAAAGATGGAGCGATTCACTACGTAGAGGCAGATCGCCCCGAGTATCTGGGGATCCACGGAGTCGACCATGTTCGGTTCTATCGCTGGAATCAGGAGAAGGGCCAAAAGGATTGGATTGACCAGCCGCCAATTCCAGTGCCTAATCGTCAATCCGTTCAAGTCGTTGAGGAGTAGTTGGTTTTTTAAGTGAAGTCAAATTTCCCCAAAATGGGGATCAATCCGGGCGCAGGCATCGACCACCCGGATGCAATCCACAAAGGAGGCCAATGGCCACGATCACCATGAAGGAGCTGCTCGAAGCGGGTGTTCACTTCGGGCATCAGACCAAGCGCTGGAATCCCAAGATGAAGGAGTACATCTTCGGCGAGCGCAATGGGATTTACATCATCGACCTGCAGAAGACGCTCAAGCTGTTCAAGGAAGCGTCGAAGTTCGTTACCGAGCTGTGCGCGGGAGGCAAGACGATCCTATTCGTCGGCACCAAGCGCCAGGCGCAGGATGCGGTGGCCGAGGAAGCCACGCGCGCTGGGATGCCGTATATCAACCAGCGCTGGCTGGGCGGCCTGCTGACCAACTGGGTGACGGTGCAGAAGAGTGTGAAGCGCCTTCAGGAACTGGATGAGATGGCCGTGGATGGCCGCTACGAGCTGCTGACCAAGAAGGAAGTGATCCGCCTGGAGCGGGAGCGCAAGCACCTGCAGGCCAACCTGGCCGGCATCAAGACCATGAAGCGGCTCCCGGATGCGATCTTCGTCGTGGACTCGAACAACGAGACGATTGCCGTGAAGGAAGCCCGCAAGCTGGGCATTCCGGTGGTGGCGGTGGTGGATACCAACTGCGACCCGACAGTGGTGGATTATGTGATTCCCGGCAACGACGATGCGCTGCGCGCCATCCGCCTGTTCACCTCGAAGATCGCCGATTCGGCCGCCGAGGGCGTGAACATGGTGGGCGATAAGGCCTTTCAAGAGGAGCAGCCCGCGCCGGCAGACGAGATTTCGGCGGCGGCGGAGCCCGCGCCGGTTGAGGATGTGGATCTGGAAGAGGTGCTGGGCGGCGGGATTCGCAAGGGTCCGGCAACGGTTGCGGTTCTGCTGGAAGCCGCCGAGGGCCGCGTTTAATCTTTCTGTCGCCCGCGAGTGCGCATAATGAGACAAGCGTGGCCGCCAGGGTGGAGCGCCACGCTTTTCTTTTGCCGGGACCGGACCGGCGCGAACCATCCCGTGGAGTCAGAACATTAGCCAGAATGGAGGTAAGGATGGGAAACTTGAATGCAATGTCAACCGAACATAAAGCTAAGATTGCACTCGCGGAATGCCGTAAGCGAGGAAGGACCAGCGATGTTTTTCTATCGTATATCGACCGGACAACAGGCAAAGTCGTCGACTTCGTGTCACCTCAGGAAATAGTGGAGGAAACTGCTGATTATTTTGTGCACAGACATTATGTAGCCGGGCAAGCGCCCAGGAAAGCTGATAGTAGAATCAAGTGGTCTGAGGTTCTCGAAATACGCGTGGGAGAAGATCAATATGTACACAATATCTACAAGCTGCATGCAGAATCGGCGCATCTATGCCTGCACAAGTACACGCCCTGGGAATCAACTGCTTGCTGTCTATCTTACCCGCACTGTGACTGCAAACGAATGCGCAAACACGTATGCTCAGTATGCGGCAATGTGGAATTCGAAAAGGGCGGAGTTGTCAGGCCTGGGAGATGAGCGCCCTAATTGTCCAAGCTTGTTGATCAAGCAACGCCCTATGCGGCGGACGATGAAGTTAGTCTAGCTGAATCTTAGGAGAGGAAGAGACGACGACAGTGAGCGAGAAGATTGACGCAAAATTGGTGAAAGAGCTTCGCGAAAAGTCCGGCGCGCCGGTGGGCGATTGCCTGAAGGCTTTGCAGGAGACCAAGGGAGACATCGAGGGAGCGTTTGTGGTTCTGCGCAAGCGGGGCATGGCCTCGGCGCAGAAGAAGGCCTCGCGCACCACCAACGAGGGCGCGGTGGGGACGTATATCCATGCCGGCGGCAAGATCGGTGTGCTCATCGAGTTGAACTGCGAGAGCGATTTCGTGGCCCGGACAGAGGACTTCCAGGAGCTGCTGAAGGACCTAGCCATGCACATCGCGGCCAGCGATCCGCGCTATGTGAAGCCCGAAGACGTGACTGCGGAAGACCTGGAGCGGGAGAAGGACATCTTTCGCGCGCAGGCCGCCGCCACGGGCAAGCCGGCGCCGGTGATCGAGAAGATCGTGGAAGGCAAGATGGCCAAGTTCTACGAGGAGGTTTGCCTGCTGGAGCAGCCCTTCATCAAGGATCAGGCCGTGAGCATCAAGGAACTGATCGGGCAGAAGGTAGGCAAGCTGGGCGAGAACATCACGGTGCGGCGTTTTGCGCGCTTCAAGGTGGGCGCGCCTGACTGGACGGTAGCCTCGACCAGACCCGTGGCAGCGGCCTCGGAGTAATTCCAGCCACAGTGAGGAATTGCAGAAAGGCCCAGGGCACCAACCCCGGGCCTTTTTTCTTTCCACCAATGCATTTTCACAGTCAGGGGTTCCGTAAGCGTACGGTCTGTCCCTGTTGACCGTAGGCGAGTACATGCATTTGGGGTAGGGACTGATTCCCGAAGTGTCCACGAAAAACAAGTGGACACCTCACATATCGAAGGTTTGCTCAGAAGATGCATTTGGGGTAGGGACTGATTCCCGAAGTGTCCACGAAAAACAAGTGGACACCTCACATATCGAAGGTTTGCTCAGAAGCGATACTCCCGGTCCTGTAAACCGGGGAGCAACAAATACTTGCGCTCTATTGCGCGTTAATTTGTCTGCGATGCTCCGCCGGCTGTGGCGAGGGTACGCAGCAAAGTCGCAAGACGAATACCGTACGGGAACCCGGGCTGCATCTTGGGGGATCGTCGTTCCGGTATCCTGGAGTAGCTGCCAGGAGAGGCCGACAGGAAGGAGGGAGACGCTGCGAGATGGAAGCAGAAGCCAACCGTTGCGCTCTTTGCGAGCGCGCCTACGCTATGAAAAAGCATGATGCAACGCGCCTCCACTACGACCTCAGACTGGAGTGGAACGGAGTGTTGTTGAGCTGGGCCCTTCCGGATGGGCCCAGTTGCTGCGCCGGAGCGATTCGTGTAGCTATCGAGATGGAGGATCACAATAGGGCGAACCTGCTGTTCGAGGGCTTGCATGAGACGGGTCCTATCATGCTCTGGGATCGCGGAACCTGGGAACCACACCTGGAATCCGACGATATCCTGAGCAGCCTGCGCAGGGGCGTCCTGCGGTTTACGCTACACGGAGAAAAGTTGAAAGGCGGCTGGACGCTCGCCAGGATGAACAGCGCGAGAAATGAGCCACGGCCTATCTGGACATTTTGTAAAGAAGCCGATTCGTTTGCCGAAAGCCGCGCCGACAAGTGCGTCTTGGAAGAACGGCCGAACAGTGTCAGGACAGGAAGAACTATGGAACAGATCGTTCGAGATTGGACAAGACGCAACGATAAATACGAGCGGCAAACGAGACTCTTCGACGGGATATAGGTCATAAGAACTATTTCTTTGCGGAATCGAACACTGGCGGCTGCCGAGCTGGCACGACTGCAAGGATTCGAAGTTCCCATCTTGACCGAGGAGGGCGTCTTCTTCGGAAGTGTCCACTTAAATTAAGTGGACACTTCAGGAAGTTCCGGTCAGGCGGCTTTGAGGCTGGTTTCCGCTTTGAGAGTGGCGGCGAGGCTCCAGGGCAGCAGTTCGTCGATGCGGTTTACCGGGTGGTCGGCGATCTGGGCCAGCACCGTTCGAAGGTAGAGTTCCGGATCGAGACCGTTGAGCTTGGCAGATCCAATGAGGCTGTAGATGGCGGCGGCGCGATCGCCACCGGCGTCGGAGCCGGCGAACAGATAGTTCTTCCTCCCAAGAGCCACCGTTCGCAGTGCTCGTTCCGCCGCGTTGTTGTCGATCTCCAGGCGGCCGTCTTCGGCGTAGCGCATAAGGGCGCGCCACCGCGAGAGCGCGTAACGGATCGCACCCGCGATCTCGCTCTTCGGCGACAATGAACGCAGCGATTTCTCCATCCATTTGCGCAACTCGTCGAGCAGCGGCCTGGCCCTTGTCTGGCGGATGGTCAACCTCAAATCGGCAGGCTTGCCGCGAATCTCTTCTTCGATCGCGTAGAGAGCGCCGATGCGAGTCAGCGCCTCGGTCGTAGTGGGCGAGGCGTGGATGGCATGAATCTCATGGAACTTGCGCCGCGCGTGCGCCCAACAGGCAACCTCGTAGATCGCGCCGTTGCCGTAGAGATGATGGAAGCCCGCGTAGGCATCGGCCTGCAGCGCGCCCTTGAAATCCTTCAAGTGCTGCCGTGGATGTTCGCCCTTGCGATCCTCCGAGTAGGCGAACCAGACGGCAGGCGCCGTATCTTCGCCGGCTGGCCTGTCGTCGCGCACATAGGTCCATAGCCTGCCGGTCCTCGTCTTGCCGTTGCCGGGCGCAAGCACAGGAATCGGCGTGTCGTCAGCGTGGAGCTTGGTTCCCGCGAGCACATGCTTCTGAAGCGCGCTGACCAACGGAGCGAGTAACTCGCTGGCGGCGCCAACCCAGCCGGCCAGCGTCGAGCGCTCGATCTCAACACCTTGCCGCGCATAGATCTCAGACTGGCGATAAAGCGGCAAATGATCGCCGAACTTCGACATCAGCACATGGGCCAGCAACCCGGGTCCGGCAAGGCCGCGTTCGATGGGCCGCGACGGCGCGGGAGCTTCAACCACGCGGTCGCATCCACTGCATGCAAACTTCGGCCGCACGTGGCGAATGACCTTGAAGCTCTCGGGGATGTACTCCAGTTGCTCGGCCACGTCTTCGCCGAAGGGCCGCAACTGACCGCCGCAGTCCGGGCAGCAATCGCCTTGAGGAAGATGCGTGATAACTTCGCGTGGAAGATGCTCGGGCAGCGGCTTGCGCGTTGATCTTGGCTTCGGCTCGATAGCCGGTGTGTTGGCCGTCGGTGCGGCGGCAGCGGTCATCGCTTCTGCCTCGGCCTGTGTGGACTCCAGATCTTCGAGCCCGAACTCAAGCTGCTCCAGTTGCACAACGATCTTCTCGCTCTTCTTGCCGAAGAGCATGTGCCGCAGCTTGTCGACCAGCAGCTTCAGGTGTTCGATCCGTTCGCTGCTTGTGCGCAACTCCTCGCTCCGCACGCTCAATGTCCGGCGATGTTCATCGAGTTCGGCGTGCAGTTGTTGGAGTGTCTCGTGTTGCGCCGCGAGCGCTTCAAGACGCTGCTCGCGCTCCCGCATAACCAGCGCCTTCAACGCTTCCACATCAAGTGAGTCGAGATCAGGCAGCGGAGCAGCAACCATGAACGCAGTATGCCATGAACAAAGATGGAATGCATCAACAAAATCCGCATGGATACAGGGGAATCACACTCATCAATCAAACCGTAATCTGCGGTGAAAATGTGCGCTCAGGTCTTCTCCAGTCGATGCCTTCCAGCAGCATCGACAGTTGCGCCCGACTCAGAGAAACGGTTCCGCGCTCGGCCTTGGGCCAGATAAAGCGCCCGCGTTCGAGCCGCTTGGCGAACAGGCAAAGTCCATCGCCGTCGAACCACAACAGTTTCACGATGTCACCTCTGCGGCCGCGAAACACGAAGACGTGTCCCGAGTATGGCTGCTGCTCAAGTACGGTCTGCACCTGCGCGCTCAGACCATGAAAGCCACGGCGCATATCGGTCACGCCGGCAGCAATCCATATCCTGGTCCCCGTACGAAGCTCGATCACTTGCGCAAGCTCTCAAGAATCGATCGCAAAAGCATCGGATCGGCGCCGCTCTCGACGCTGATCATGACCCGCCCAGGAAACTCGATGTGAATGGAACCGGTCGATGGAGGTCGTTGATGCTTACGTTCTCGCTCGTCGTCGCGAGTCTCACCCACAGCAGGCACTACAACTGGAAGCAAAGCCGGGCATCCGGGATCGATCAGTTCGCCCATCTTAAATGCGCGCCGCCACTGAAACACCTGATGCGAGTTCACGCCCTCGGCTTGAGCAACCCGAGATACACTCGCTCCCGGCAAAAACGTAAGTCCCACAATCCGACGTTTCTCTGCAATGCTCCGGCGTATCCGATCCCCAGACAATCCCATGCAAACATCGTCTACGGCAAACACAAGCCCAGTCCAGAGGGGATGGGCATACGCTTAC
>JBEKCX010000671.1:0-4146 GCA_050014655.1 Occallatibacter sp.
CTGCCCTTCACCCTCCTCTCGGAGACCGAGGTCTACGGCTACTCCTTCTCGGAGTCGTTCACGTTCACCGGCAGCTTCCCCGCCAGCGGCACAATGGTCTTTTACATTGGCGGCCAGACGCTCTGCACAACCTCGATAACCAACGCATCGGCGGGCACAATCACATGCAACGCGAACCCGAGCGGCCTCGCCTTCGGCACTTACACCGTCAGCTTCACCTTCACCTCCACCAACTCGTACTACAGCTCGGTGACCGGCACAACCACCCTGAATGTCACCAAGGCCCCCCTGACGGTCAACGTCAACAGCTACACGCGTCAGTATGGCGCGGCCAATCCCACATGCGCCTGGACCATCACCGGCGTGGTCAACAACGACGTCATCAACGTCACCTGCTCGATCTCGGCGACGACACTCTCGCCGGTCGGGTCCTATACCATCACCGCAGTCGTTACCGGCGCGAATATCGCCGACTACAACGTAATCATCAATGCCGGCACGCTGATCATCACGCAGTCGACGACGCCCCTGATCATTACGGTGAACAATGCCTCCCGTCCGTACGACACATCCAACCCGCCCTTCTCCAGCACTATCACCGGCGAGGTTCCCGGCGACACCTTCAACATCGCCTACTCGACGTCGGCCACCATTGCATCGCCGGTCGGGAACTACGCCATCAACGGAAGTGTCTCGGGCGCGAACCTGAGCAACTACTCGAGCATTCAGGTTGTCTCCGGTACGTTGTCGATTACACCGGCAACAACGGCCCTGGTCGTCTCATGCAACAGCGCCAGCAGGCAGTACGGCACTGCCAATCCAACATTCGGCTATGCGATCAGCGGACTGCTGAATGGCGACACTGTGACGGTCACTTGCTCGACCGCGGCGACGATCGCCTCACCGGTGGGCAGCTATACGATCACGCCGTCCATCTCCGGCCCGGCCGCGGCCAACTACAACCTGACCGCAGTGCAGGGCACGCTGACCATCACGCCCTCGACGACGCCTCTGATCATTACGGTCAACAGCGTCAGCCGCCCCTACGGCACGCCCAACCCAGCCTTCACCTACACCTCCAGCGGCGCGCTCAACGGCGACACGTTCATCCTCACCTATACAACAACGGCGGTGCTAACCTCGCCCCTCGGCCTCTACCCGATCAACGCAAGCATCACTGGCGGCGCCAGCCTCAGCAACTACGCCAGCGTCCAAATCGTCTCCGGCACGCTGACCATCACGCCCTCGACGACGCCCCTGATCATTGCGGTCAACAACGTCAACCGCCCCTACGGCACACCCAATCCAACCTTCACCAGTACCATCAGCGGCGCGCTCAACGGCGACAGCTTTACCCTTGGCTACTCGACGCTGGCAACGCAGTTTTCTTCCGCAGGCGCCTACGCCATCAACGCAACCATCACCGGCGGTGCTAGCCTCAGCAACTACGCCAACGTCCAAATCGTTCCCGGCACACTGACCATCACACCAGCCACCACGCCGCTGGTGGTCACGGTGAATAGCACCTCGCGCACCTACGGCATACCCAATCCCACCTTCACCGGCACCATCAGCGGCCTGCTCAATGGCGACACTGTGACCGTCACCTACTCGACGGTGGCGACGATCGCCTCTCCGGTGGGCGGCTACGCGATCACCGCAATTGTCAGCGGCACGGCGGCGGCGAACTACACCGTCCAGGTAAATCCGGGAACGCTGACCATCACGCCCTCGTCGACGCCTCTGGTCATTACCGTCAATAACGCCACGCGGCCCTACGGCACGCCAAACCCAACCTTCACCGGCACAATCAGCGGCGCGCTCAACGGAGACACCTTCACCGTCACCTACTCGACCACGGCGACCATACTTTCTCCTGTCGGCGCATATCCCATCACCGCAGTCCTCTCCGGCGCCGCCGCGGCCAACTACAGCAACGTGACCGTGAATCAGGGAACGTTGACCATCACTCTGGCGACCGCGCCGATGGTGGTCACGGTCAATAACGCGGCGAGGGCCTACGCCGCACGCAACCCAACCTTCACCAGCACCATCAGCGGCGCGGCCCCCGGCGACACCTTCACCGTCACCTACGCGACCACGGCGACCGCCCTCTCCGACGTAGGCAGCTACCCCATCACCGCCACCGTCACGGGCGCTAACATCGCCAACTACGCAACCGTCACGGTCGTCCCCGGCACGCTCGCCATCACGCCGCTCGCCACCGTCACCACGGTGATAACCTCCGCCACTCCTGTCACCCAGGGGACCAGCGTCACCTTCACCGCCACCGTCACCTACGGGGCCGGTGTTCCCGTAACGGCCGCGACCGTCAACTTCTATAACGGCACAACGCTGCTGTGTGTGGGCACGCTCAATGCCTCCGGCGTAGCCACCTACACCACATCCACGCTCCCGGTGGGCACTATCACCATTACGGCAACCTACCAGGCAACCCCCGACTTCGCCTCCAGCTCGGGCACGATCGCCCAGGCCGTCAACCCCGGCAGCTTCACCCTCTCTGCCGCTCCGCCGAGCCAGTTCATCAGCGGCCCCGGATCGACTGTCTATATCGTCACGGTCTCCTCTGTCCAGAGCTTTGCCGGCCCGGTAACGCTCGCCTGCTCGGGTCTACCCGCTGACGCGAGCTGCGTCTTTGCCACCCCAACCGTGAACCTCACCGGCACGGGCGACGGCGCCATCGTGACCACGACCATGACCGTCACCACCACCCTGGCCGACGCGCGGCTCACTCTCCCGGCGCTGCACACTCCCGCCGGCAGGACGCCAAACGGTCTTGCGCCGATCGCCTTCGCTGCCGTCTTCCCGTTCGGGCTGGGGGCCTTCTTCGGGTTCTCGCGCCGCAGGCGGGGCCGCGCGCGCGCCGGCCGTGCGCCGAACCTCCGCCTGCTCCTCGCGCTTCTCTTCACCGCCGGGATCATCAGCCTCGCTGGTTGCGCATGCTTGTCCAGTATCAATCAGGTCTACACCATCCCCATTACCGGCACGACCTCGGTCAGCGGAGTGAGTTCGCAATCAGCCTCGGTCACGCTCACCGTGGCCCAGGAGTAACTTGCTCGATTCCCGTTCCACCCGTCTCGGCAGGAGTCTGAAACACTGATGTGGAGGAATACATGATGCACCGGCGCTCTCCCAACCTCTTCCGCGCACTTCTGCTGGCCGCAGCCGCCGCTCTCGTTCCACTCTGCTGCGCGGCCCAGGCTGCGCCCGCAGGCTCGCAGACGCCCACCCCATCGCGCTTCGACCTCTTCGGGGGGTACACCTACTTCCATCCCTTCAACAGCACCCTCAACGGCTATACGTACGAGCCCATCGTCAAGGGCGGTATCGGCAGCCTGGCCGGCTACTTCGGCAACCACTTGGGAGTCGTCTTCCAGGGTGCGGCCTCACCCTACGGTCCAGACGACTGCTCCTACGTCGCCCAGGCCGGCCCCATCTACCGCATCCAGTACGGCCGCTACGTTCCCTTCGCCCACCTGCTCTTCGGCGGCGCCCGAGCCGGTGGCCCTCTGGTTCAGCCCTGCACCTGGGGATATGGCGCCACCGTCGGCGCTGGCTTCGATTACATCCTGCCCTTTGCGCCATTCCACAATCGCCTCGCCCTCCGTCCCATCCAGGCCGACATGGAGTACTCCGACACCAACTTTGGCCTGAACTCCGCGCCGTCCTTCTTTAACGGCGGCGTTGCCAAGATCACTGCCTACCGCCTCAGCGCCGGCGGCGTCATCCGCTTCGGCGGGTCGAGTGAGGAACTCCCCGCGTCCTATGGCTGCGTGGTGCAGCCGGTCACCGTCTTTCCCGGAGACCCCATCACCGTCACCGGAAGCGTCCTCAACCTCGAAACCGGCCGCAAGCTCAAGCCCGTCTACACCTGGGAGACCAACGGAGGCCCAATCGAGGCCACCGACGATGTCGCCACCATCTCCACTGCCGACCTCGCACCCGGCGACTACATCGTCACCGGCCGCGTCAGCGAGGGCAGCCGCCCCACCCAGCACGCCGAGTGCGCCGCCGGCTACCGCATCCAGGCCTTCGATCCGCCCACCATCTCCTGCTCGGCCAACCCCAGCAGCATCCTGCCCGGCGGCATCTCCACCATCACCTCCGAGGGACGCAGCCCGCAGA